>DATCKS010000114.1:0-14895 GCA_036562265.1 Thermodesulfobacteriota bacterium
CTACTGGTCCCCCTTCCTCGGCGGCCAGGGCCCGGCGCCGGCCTACACCGCGAGGCTCGACGAGGCGCGGCGGGCGCGGCTCTGCGAGCGACTGCGCGCGACGCTGCCGACCGCCGCCGACGGCGCCATCGACCTCGTCGCCCGCGCGTGGGCCGTCCGCGGGGTCAGGCCGGGCGCGTAGCCTCTGGCCATGGCCAGGCGGCGGATCGTCGGTTTCCACCAGGACGAGGAGGGCCACTGGGTGGCCGACCTCGAGTGCGGCCACGGGCAGCACGTGCGCCACGTGCCGCCGTGGCAGGTGCGGCCGTGGGTCACCACACCCGAGGGGCGCGCGCGCATGCTCGGCACCTGGCTCGAGTGCGTGCGGTGCGAGGAGGCGCCGCCGGACGAGGTGACGTAGCCGGGACGGCGCGTCTACCTGGGGCTCTCGGCCGGCGAGGCGGCCGGCGCTCCGTCGGCGCCGCTTCCGGCGTCCGACCGACCGCTCGTCGCGTCCGGCCCGCCGGCCGCCGGCTGATCGGTCTGACCCGCCTGCCCGGTCGCCGCGGGCGGCCGGCCGGAGCCTTCCGACAGGATCTGCTCGGCGGTCGGGAACTGGCTCGGCACCTCCGTCGGGCTCGGACCGTAGCCGCCGCTCGCGGCCTGGCCGAACGCTGAGGCGGCCCCGAGGAGCGTGGCGCCGACGACCGCCAGGACCGGTGCCGATCTCATCGCGTCGTCCTCCACCTGTGCCTCGAGGCGCCTCTGGACCGGGAGCCGCGCGGACGTGCGACGTGGCGCATCGCAGGCGGCGCGCCCCGGAGTCGTCAGCCTTAAGCGGGGCCGAGGGCTCGTTTGCCGCGCCCGGGCGGGGCGGCTAGGATGAGCGCATGCGCATCGTCTCCCTCCTGCCCAGCGCGACCGAGATCCTGTTCCTGCTCGGCCTGGGCGACCAGGTCGTCGGCGTGAGTCACGAGTGCGACTACCCGGCGGAGGCGGCGAGCCGCCCGGCGCTCGTCCGTCCGGCCGTCGATCCCACGCTCCCGAGCGCCGAACTCGACCGGCAGGTGTCGGCCCGGCTGGCCACCGGGCAGGGCCTCTACGTGCTCGACGAGGCGCGCCTGGCCGACCTCGCGCCGGACCTCGTCGTCACGCAGGCGCTCTGCGACGTCTGCGCGGTCAGGCACGACGAGGTCCTCGAGGCGTCGGCGCGGCTGCCGTCGCGTCCCACCGTGGTCTCGCTCCTGCCGTCGAACCTGGCCGACGTGATGGGCGACATCCGGCGCGTCGCCGAGGCGACGGGTCGGGTGCAAGCGGCGGAGCGCGTGGTGGCCGGCCTCGAGGCGCGGATCGACGCGGTGCGGCAACGGGTGGCGGGAGCCGACCGTCCGGTCACGGCCGCGATCGAGTGGCTCGACCCGATCATGATCGGGGGCCACTGGGTGCCCGAGCAGGTGGCGATCGCCGGCGGGACCGATCCGCTCGGCCGGGTGGGGGCGCCGTCGGCGAAGGTCGAGTGGCAGGCGGTGGTCGACGCGCGGCCCGAGGTGCTCGTCCTCATGCCGTGCGGCTTCGATCGCGAGCGGACGACGCGCGAGGCGGCGGCGATCTCGAGCCGGCCGGGGTTCGCCGACCTCCCCGCGGTCCGGGCGGGACGCGTCTTCGCGGTGAACGGCCACGCCTACTTCAACCGGCCGGGGCCCCGACTGATCGACGGAATCGAGCTGCTCGCGCACCTCCTCCACCCGGAGCGGGTCCCCTGGCCGGCGGGGCTTCCGGCGTCGGCCGGCGGCCCGCTCGCCGTGCGGAGCGGCTCGTGACGCGCGGCAACCCTGACCTCCTCTGGACGCCCGAGACGTTGGCGGCGCGCATGAAGGCCGACCCGCGGCTGCTCGTGCTCGACACCCGCTTCGCCGAGCAGTACGCGATGGGGCACATCCCCGGCGCCACGGCGTGCGACGTCTGGGCCATCTCGTTCCACGACACGCGGCCAGGCTTCGCGGAGGCGTTCCTCTACACCCTCCAGCACTACCTGGAGATCCGAGGGGTCACGCTCGACCGTCCGGTCTGCTGGTACTCCGACTTCACGGACCTCAAGGCGGCGCGTGGGTTCTGGATCCTCGACTACTTCGGGCACGAGGACGTGCACGTCCTCGACGGCGGCTACAACGCCTGGGTCGCGGCCGGCATGCCGGTCACGCGCGATGCCGTGCCGCCCACGGCGGCGGTCCTCACGCCGCGGCCGAGGCGCGAGCGGCTCGCCACCGTGGACGACGTGCGCGCGGCGCTCGGCCGGTCCGACACGGTGCTCGTCGACACCCGCAGCGACGACGAGTTCCTCGGCCGCCTGGTGCGCGGCCCGCGCGCCGGGACCATTCCCGGCTCCGTGCACCTCGAGTGGCTGCGGAGCGTGGACGAGGCGGGGCGCCTCCTGCCGGAGGACCGGCTCGCCGCGCAGTTCGAGCGGCTCGGGGTGACGCCGGACCGCGAGGTGATCGCGTACTGCCAGGGGGGCTACCGCGGGGCCCACACCTACCTCGCGCTCCGGCGCCTCGGCTATCCCGCCGTCCGCAACTACCTCGGCGCCTGGCTCGAGTGGAGCCGCCGGGCGGACCTGCCGATGGAAGACCCGACCCGCCGGCGCGATCCGGAGCGGCCCGACCTCCCGTGAGCGCCGGCACCAGGCGGCGCGAGCCTCACTGGACGCCCGGGCGTCGCGTCGTCCTCGCCCATCGCGGGGCGTCGGCCGAGGCGCCCGAGAACACGCTGCCCGCCTTCGCCCTCGCGGAGCTCCAGGGAGCCGACGCCCTCGAGATCGACGTCCGCCTCACGGCCGACGGCGTCGTCGTCGTCCACCACGACGACACCACCGACCGCCTCACCAACGGCCGGGCGCCGGTGCGCGCGCTCACCCTCGAGGCGCTGCGACGGTTCGACGCCGGCTATCGCTTCACGATGGACGGCGGCAGGACGTTCCCGTACCGGGGCCGCGGCGTCGTCGTCCCGACGCTGGCCGAGGTGTTCGCCGCGCACCCGACGCTCGGCATCAACGTGGACCTCAAGGACCACGACCCCGAGATGGCGCGGGCGATCGTGGAGACCATCCACCGGGCCGGCGCGGCCGACCGGACGCTCGTCACGTCCTTCGACGTGTCCGTGCTCGCCGAGGTCCGCCGGCTCGACGGCCGCATCGCGACCGGCCTCGCACAGGCGGAGGTGCGCGCCTTCTACATCGCCTACTGGGTCGGCCGGTGCATCCCCGGCCGCACGCCGCGAGACACGGGGGAGCGGATCCGGAAGACCGGTCGGCTGCCCGAGTCGTCGGTCGCCCTCCAGATCCCGCCGCGCCACCGGGGACTCGCCCTCGTCACGCGGGGCGCCGTTGCCGCCGCCCACGCCGCGCGCCTTGCCGTGCACGTCTGGACCATCGACGACCCGATCGAGATGCGCCGCCTCCTCGCCGCCGGCGCGGACGGCATCGTCACCAACCGGCCGAGCCTCGCGCGCGAGGTGGTCGACCGGTTCCCGCCGACGGGTCAGGGCTGATCGCCGGGGAGCAAGGCAAGAGATCGGTCCGCTTCCGGCCCGTGGAGCATCCCTCTGGAAAATGGAAAGGCCTGACCCCATGGAAAATGGAAAGGCCTGACCCCAGCGGTCAGGTTTCGGTCTTGGGGAGCCAGCGGCGGACCCAGGGGAGGAAGAGGTAGGCGGAGAAGGACAGGGCGAAGGTCGCGGCAAAGTAGGCGGCGAAGCCGAGCGACTCGGCGAAGACCCCGGAGGTCGAGCGCGCGACGAGGCCGGTCACGT
Organism: Thermodesulfobacteriota bacterium; assembly: GCA_036562265.1. Lineage (GTDB taxonomy): Bacteria > DASVDK01 > DASVDK01 > DASVDK01 > DASVDK01 > DASVDK01. The sequence continues at coordinate 3,787 of DATCKS010000114.1, forward strand.
TGAAGAGCGCGGTGAGCAGGGCGAACTGGGTCGCCGCGTGGCCCCGCGAGCAGATCGCCGTCAGGAAGGTGATGAAGGGGGTCGAGCCGAGGCCGCCGCAGAAGGACTCGACGGCGGACGCGGCGTAGAGCGGCCACTTGAGGCCCTCGGGCGCGAGCGCCGCGGCCGAGTAGCCGAGGTTCGAGGCGGCCTGGAAGAAGCCGAGGATGATCAGGGCGCGGAAGATCCCGATCCGGGTCGTGAGCCATCCGGCGGCCAGGAACCCGGTGATCGTCGCCGCGGGCGACACGAAGCCGGTCAGCACGCCGATCTCGGCCAGGGTGAGCCCGCGCTGCACCCGGAAGGGGGTCACCATGGGGCCGAGGGCGTACTCCCCCACGCGGAAGAGGACGACGAAGGCGAGGATCGCGAGAAAGCTCGGAAGCCCGGCGCGCCGGGCGAAGAGTTCGAGCGGCCGGACGACCGCGTCCTCGAGGCGCTCGCGGAAGGGCCGCCCCCGGTGCGCCGGCGCGGGGCGCGCGACGGGCGGCGTGCGCAGGGAGAGGAGGCCGAGCGCCACGAAGAGGGCCGACGTGACCCCGAACGTCGTCGGCCAGCCCGCCAGGTCGGCGAGCCAGAGGAGGAGGCCGCCGGCGGTGACGCTCGTGGCCAGGCGGTAGGTCGTCTGGCGGACGCCGTTCGCCCGGCCCATCTCGTCGCGGTCGACCAGGTCGATCGTGTACGCGTCGATGGCGATGTCCTGCGTGGCGCCGGCGAACGCCACGCAGAAGAGCAGCAGCCAGATCCGTTCGACGTCGGTCCCGGGCGGGGCGACGGCGAAGAGGGCGAGGATCGCCGCCACCGCGAACTGCGCGGTGGCGAACCAGTGGCGCCGCTCCCCCCAGAGGTCGACCGCCGGCGCCCAGAGGAACTTGAGCGTCCACGGCAGGCTCACCGACGTGAGCAGGCCGATGCTCCGGAGGCTCAGCCCCGCGGTCGCGAAGTACGCGTTGAACGTGTCGAAGATCAGCCCGTACGGCAGCCCTTCCGCGAAGTAGATGAGGGCGACCCAGGCGAGCTTCGTTCGGGTGGTCATGCGCCTCCCGGCCATCGCGGAGGCCGGCCTTATAGCACGTCCGCGGCGGCGCGTCACGCGGGAAGGGCGGCGGATCGGCGGTGACCGGCGGGCGCCCCGGGCGATCGGCGAGCGCGATGGCGCCGATCCCGGCCGGGGGCGGTCAGCCCCTCGCGCTCGCGGTGAGCGCCTCGGGCTGCTTCATCTCGAGGATGTACGGGGCGCGCAGGTGCAGGTCGACGATGTCCTCGAGGAGGGTGAGGGCGCTCTCCTCCTCGGGGACCGGCTGCATCTTGAGGAAGACCGCCTTCGGGCCGAAGACGAGGGTCGGCGTGCCGAAGACGCCCCGCGCGGCGGCCGCCTCGTGGTCGCGCCCGACCTCCTGCCAGGCCTCCACGGAGGCGCGCGCGGCCGCGAACGCCGCCCGGTCGTAGCCGACCGCTTCGGCGACGGCGTCGAGGGTGGCCGGGTCGGAGAGGTCCTGGGCCCTCTGGTGGCGCGCCTCGAAGAGCGCCATGTGGAAGGCCGGGAAGCGGCCGGGGTCGAGCCTCCGCGCCGCGTGGGCGGCGGCGAGGGCGGCGACGCTGCGCCACCGCCGCTCCGGGTGGTCCCAGACTTTCGTCTCGGGGGTCCGGCTGTTCACCTGCTCGAGGGAGAAGGTCCGCCACTCGACGGCGATCGGGCGGCCCTCCGCCCGCGCCTCGTCCTCGGCTCGACGCAGCCACACGGCCGCGTTGTAGGCCCAGGGTCAGACGTAGTCCGAGTAGACGACGACGTGGATGCCGGTACGGGGTGAGAGCGACATGCCAGGAGTCTAGCGCGTACCTCCTCCTCGCCGCCGGCGCTCCCGCTCCGCCGCGAAGGCGGAGGTGGCCTGGTGGCCGATCCGGTGCGCCAGCCGGTCGTGCAGCACGGCGAACTCCCGCTGCAGCTCGTCCAGTTCCCGATCCGTCAGGTCCTCGAGGTCGACCAGGCTCGTGCGAGCGCCCCGGACGGCGCGGATCAGCTCGTCGAGCTTGAGGTGAACGGCCCGGGCGTCCCGGTTCTGCGTGTTCTGGATGAGGAAGACCATGAGGAAGGTGACGATGGTCGTACCCGTGTTGATGACGAGCTGCCACGCGTCCGAGTAGCCGAAGGCCGGGCCGGTGACCGCCCAGATCACGAGGGTGACCGCCGCGACGAGGAAGGCCCAGGGTGACCCGACCAGCCGCGACGCCTGGTGGGCGAACCGGCGGAAGACGTCCTGCATCGCGCGACCTCCTCGCCTCCGGGGTCGGGACGTGACCGTTCCCCCGGGGCGCCAGGCGCGGCCCGACTCCCGGTCGGGCCCTGGAGGTGGGCGTGCAAGACGGCTGCCGACTCGGGTCAGGTGCTCCGGCCGGGGAGGCCGTCGCGCAGGAAGGAGAAGCGGTGCCGGGCCGCGGCGTGGATGGCGCCGAACGCGTCGGCCGGAAGCCCCAGCGCCGCGAGCCGACGCTCCTCCTCCGGCAGGCTCGTGTTCGAGACGGTGGTGTTGTCGCAGCAGACGGCGATCGGGACGCCGGCCTCGAGGAACTCGAGCACCGGGTGCGCCTCGGCCGTGGCCGAGCCGGTCTGGATGGACGACGTGTAGCAGACCTCGAGGCAGATCTGATCGCGCGCGAGGCGCCGCACGAGCGCCTTGTCGCGGACGGCCGCGTAGCCGTGGCCGACGCGGGTGACGCCGAGCTCGTCGATCGCCTGCCAGACGTACTCCGGCCCCCCCGACTCGCCGGCGTGGGCGGTGAGGCCGAGGCCGACCGCCGCGGCGAGCCGGTACGCCTCGCGGAAGAGGCGGGGCGGGAAGCCGTGCTCGGGCCCGGCGATGTCCAGGCCGATCACGCCGACCCCCTCGTGGAACTGCTGGGCGTCGGCGATCGCCTGGCGCGCGACGATCTTCGCGATGTGCGGCCCCTGCTGCCGCATGGCGATGAGGATCAGCCCGCAGCGCACGCCGTACGTCCGCTGGCCGGCGTTGAGGCCGTCGAGGACGGCCCGTACCGCCTGCCGCATCGTGAGGCCGGCGAACATGTGGATCGTCGGCGCGTAGCGCAGTTCGAGCGCGACGGCCCCCTCCGCGGCGGCCTGGGCCACGATCGCCTCGGTCACGGTCTCGATGTTCTCGTAGAACTGCGTGACCCAGAGGGGGTAGTGGAAGCGGTCGAGGTACTCGAGGAGCGTGCGCGGGTGCTCCGGGGCGACCACCATCGAGCGGAACTCCTCCCGGCTCGGCATGGGGTGGACGTCGTTCTCCTCGAGCAGCCGGTACATGAGGTCGACCGGGATGCTGCCGTCGAGGTGCCGGTGGAGCTCGATCCGGTGGGGCTGGCCCGGGTTCGGCATGGCGGGCATTCTACAGAGTCGGTCGCGGCGCGGCCAGTGGCGGCCGCCGGGCGCTCGCCCCTCGAGGCGGCCGGGGGCGGCGCCGTACGGCGTGGCGCCGCGCGTCCGGCTCATGCTATCGTAACGCGGTTTTCGCCCGACACGAACACTCCTGGAGACCGCGAACCATGACGCGCCTGGTTGCCTGGTTCTCGGCCGCGGCCGTGGCCGCGGCGGCCCTGGTCGGGCCGCTCGCCGTCCGGCCCGCTGCCGCCGACGTGAAGGTCGGCATCGCGTTTGCCCTCTCCGGTCCCATCGCCGTCTACGGCACCCCGCAGCGCAACGGCGTCCAGCTGGCCGCCAGGGAGATCAACGCCCGGGGCGGCATCAACGGCGAGAAGCTCGTCCTGGTCATCGAGGACGAGCAGGGGAAGAAGGAAGAGGGGATCAACGTCTTCAAGAAGCTCATCTTCCAGGACAAGGTGCTCGCCATCATCGGGCCCACCCTGTCCAACTCCGCCTTCGCCGCCGATCCCATCGCCAACGCGGCCAAGGTGCCGGTCCTCGGCGTCTCGAACACCGCGTCGGGCATCACCGACATCGGCCCCTACGTCTTCCGCAACTCCATCACCGAGGCGGACATCCTGCCGGTGGTGATCCGCACGGTGAAGGAGAAGCGCGGCATCAAGAAGGTGGCCGTCATGTACGGCAACGACGACGCCTTCACCAAGTCGGGCTACGAGGTGTTCAGGCAGGCCCTGGCCGACAACAAGATCGAGGTCCTCACGACCGAGACCTTCGCCAAGGGGGACGTCGACTTCTCGGCGCAGCTCACGAAGATCCGGTCGCTCAAGCCCGACGCCATCGTCGTCTCGGCCCTCGCCGAGGAGGCGGCCAACATCATGCTGCAGGCCCGCCAGCTCGGCATCCCCGACTCGGTCCCCTTCATCGGCGGCAACGGCTTCAACAACCCGAAGCTCTTCGAGATCGCCGGCAAGGCGGCCGAGGGGACGTTCGTCGGCGGCCCCTGGTCGATCGAGGACAAGAGCCCGAAGAACGTCGCCTTCGTGAAGGCCTACACCGAGGCCTACGGCCAGCCGCCCGACCAGTTCGCGGCGCAGGCGTACGACGGCCTCCACATCGTGGCCGCCGCCATCGAGCAGGCGAAGACCACGTCCGATCGCGAGAAGGTCCGCGAGGCGCTCCAGAACCTCAAGGGCTTCGTCGGCGCCACCGGCCCCTTCGAGTTCAAGCCGAACCGGGACGCGAAGCAGGACGGCAAGGTCTTCATCGTGAAGGGCGGCAAGTTCACGCTCTTCACCGACTGAACGGGCTCGCGCGAGGCCGGACCCGAGCGAAAGGGGGTTAAGGGGGGCGGGTCGCCGCCCCCCTCGGGACATGCTCGCACAGCAGCTTGCCAACGGCATCGCGCTCGGGAGCGTCTACGCGCTCTTCGCCCTGGGCTTCACCCTCGTCTTCGGCGTCCTCGAGGTCATCAACCTCTCCCAGGGCGCCATCGCCATGTTCGGCGCGTTCTTCGCCCTGGTGGCGGTCACCGCCCTCGGCACGGGCATCTACACGGCCATGGCGCTCGCCGTCCTGGGGGCGGCGATCCTCGGCGTCCTGATCGATCGCCTCGCGCTCGCGCCGCTCCGGGCGCGCAAGGCGCCGCACCTCGCCCCGATGATCGCGACGATCGGCATCACGATCTTCCTCACGAGCCTGGCCCAGGGGCTCTTCGGGGCGCAGGTGTCGCGCTTCCCGATCGGGCTCGTCCCGATCCGCATCTTCGAGGTCGGCCCCTTCCAGGTCACCCAGCTCCAGCTCGTCATCGTCGCCATCGCCGCGGGGCTCATGGTGGCGCTGCTCCTCCTCCTCAACCGCACGCGGCTCGGCACCGCCATCCGGGCCGTGGCGGAGAGCCCGCGGGCCGCCGCGCTCCTCGGCATCGACGTCGAGCGGATCTACCTCTTGACGGCCGCCGTGACCGGCGCGCTCGGCGGGGCCGCCGGCGTGCTGATCGGGCTCTCCTTCAACGCCATCTCGCCGTTCATGGGCGAGCCGATCCTGCTGAAGGGGATCACCGTCGTCATCCTCGGCGGGATGGGCGACCCGAAGGGGGCCATGGTGGGCGGCGTCCTCCTGGGCCTGGTCGAGGTGCTGTCGGTCGCCTACCTGTCGTCGGACCTCAGGGACGCGATCGCCTTCGGGCTGCTCTTCCTGATCCTGGTCGTCCGGCCGCAGGGGCTCTTCGGACGGCGCCAGGCGCGCAAGGCGTAAGGGGAGGGGCCGGCCGTGGTGGAGTGGCTCGCCGCCTTCTGGCAGACGTACAACACGCTCGTCTACCTCCTCTTCACGCACGCCATCCTCGCGCTGAGCATCTACATCACGCTCAACACCGGCCTCCTCTCGGTGGGCAACGCCGCCTTCGCCGGCATCGGCGCCTACACCTCGGCGCTCCTCACCATGAAGCTCGACCTGCCGTTCCCCGTCTGCCTCGCGGCCGGCAGCGCGGCGGCCGGCCTGGTCGGCCTCGCGATCGGGCTGCCGGTGCTCAGGCTCTCCGGCGTCTACCTGGCGCTCGCCACCCTCGCCTTCGGCGAGGTGATCCGCGTCGTCTTCCTCAACCTCGAGGTGACGGGCGGCGCCATGGGGCTCAACGGCATCCCGCCGAAGACCGAGCTGTGGCACCTCGTCCTCGTCTGCGCGGCGCTGATCTACTTCTTCGAGCGGCTCAGGCGCTCGCGGCTCGGCCGCACGCTCGACGCCATCCGGGAGGACGAGGTCGCCGCCCGCGTGATGGGGATCGACGTCGTCTACTACAAGAACCTCGTCTTCGTCCTGGGGGCGATGCTGGCGGGCCTTGCCGGCGGCTTCAACGCGCACTTCACCTTCTTCGTCTCCCCCCGCGAGTACGGGTTCGGCCCGGCCGTGGACATCCTGGCCTTCGCGGTCCTCGGCGGCACCGGTTCCTACTGGGGGCCGATCCTCGGCTCGACCATCCTCACGCTGCTCCCGGAGTTGCTCCGCTTCCTCGCCGACTTCCGGGGGATGGTGACCGGGCTCGTCCTCTTCCTCGTCATCGTCTACCTGCCGAACGGGCTGCTCGAGGTGCCCGACGTGCTGCGCCGCGCGTGGCGCCGGGGCGCCAAGCCGTGAGCGCTCCGCTGCTCGAGGTCCGGGGCCTCACGGTGCGGTTCGGCGGGCTCACCGCCGTGGCCGACCTCGACCTCGACGTGCACGAGGGGGAAGTCGTGGGGCTCATCGGCCCCAACGGCGCCGGCAAGACGACGGTCTTCAACGTGATCTCCGGCCTCGAGCCGGCGACCGCGGGCGAGGTGCGCTTCCGGGGCCGGCGGATCTCGGGGCTTGCGCCCCACCGCATCACGGCGCTCGGCGTCGGCCGCACCTTCCAGAACATCCGGCTCTTCGGCGCCCTGTCCGTGCTGGACAACGTCCTCATCGGGGAGCACGTCCGCACGTCGGGCGGGCTGCTCGACGTCCTCGTGCGGGTCCGCCGCGAGCGGGAGGAGGAGCGGGTGGCGGCCGCCCGGGCGCGCGAACTCCTCGAGTTCGTCGGCCTCGGCCACCGCGGGCCCGAGCGCGCGGGGAGCCTCCCGTTCGGCGAGCAGCGGCGGCTCGAACTCGCGCGCGCCCTCGCGACCGGCCCGACGCTCCTGCTCCTCGACGAGCCGGCCGCCGGCGCGAACCCGACGGAGCGGGCGACGCTCGTGAGCTACATCCGGCGCATCCGCGAGCGCGGCGTGACGATCCTCCTCATCGAGCACGACATGAAGGTGGTCATGGGCATCTGCGAGCGGGTCGCCGTGCTCAACTTCGGCCGGCGGATCGCCTTCGGCCCGCCCGAGGCGGTCGCGGCCGACCGCGCCGTCGTCGAGGCGTACCTCGGCGCGGAGGCGTCGTGAGGCGCCGCGGAGGCGATGCCACGTGAGCGAGCCGTTGCTCGAGGTCCGTGGTCTCGAGGTCGCGTACGGGGCGATCCCGGCGGTGAAGGGGGTCGACCTCGAGGTGCGGCCGGGGGAGATCGTGGCGGTGATCGGCGCCAACGGCGCCGGCAAGACGACGATGCTCGCCGCCATCTCCGGGCTCCTCGCGCCGCGCGCCGGCACCGTCCGCTTCGAGGGGCGCTCGCTCGCCGGCCGGCGAGCCGACGAGATCGTGCGAGCCGGGGTCGTGCACGTGCCGGAGGGGCGGGCGATCCTCACGCGGCTCACCGTGGCCGAGAACCTCGCCCTCGGGGCCTACACGCGGCGCGACCGCGACGGCGTCGCGGGGGACCTCGAGTCGACCCTCGCGCGCTTCCCCGTGCTGCGCGAGCGCGCCCGCCAGCTCGCCGGCACCCTCTCGGGCGGCGAGCAGCAGATGCTCGCCATCGGCCGCGCGCTGATGGCGCGGCCGAAGCTCCTCCTCCTCGACGAGCCGTCCACGGGGCTCGCGCCGCTCGTCGTGGCGGAGATCTTCGAGATGGTCGCGCGCATCCGCGCCGAGGGGACGGCGGTGCTCCTCGTCGAGCAGAACGCGAGGCAGGCGCTCAGGATCGCCGACCGGGCGTACGTCCTCGAGACCGGCCGGGTCGTCATGGCCGGCCCCGCGGCCGAGCTGGCCGAGAGCCCAGAGGTCCGGCGCGCCTACCTCGGCCTCTGATCGCCGTTATACTCGGTCATGCGCTTCGCGTTCGCCCCTTACGGCGCCTGCACCGGCCGGCCGCACGTGGTGGCCGACGGCGCGCCGCAGCCGGGCACGACGCTCACCCTCTCGCACTGGCCCGGCACGCCGACGCCGGCCGAACTCGACGCCGACACGAGCGCCGAGATCGCGTTCCGATTCCTCGACCTGCCGCCGCGCGAGCAGGAGCGCCTGGCCGCCGGCGCGAGGCTCGTGACGAACAACCACTTCGACGAGGACGGCGCCCTGGCGCTCCTCACGCTCGTCGCGCCGGAGGCGGCGCTCGGCCGGCGCGACCTCGTCGTTGCGGCCGCCACGGCTGGGGACTTCCACGTCTGGCGCGATCCCCAGGCGCTCAAGGTCGCGCTCGCCATCTCGGCGTTCACCGACCCCGCGCGCTCGCCGCTCGGTCCCTCGGAGGCGGCGCGCCCCTACCCCGATCGGGTCGCGGGGCGGTACGAGGCGGTCCTCGCGCGGCTGCCGGCCTGGCTCGAGGCGCCCGACGCGCCCGAGGTCCGGGCGCTCTGGGAGGAGCCGTTCGCGGCCGTCGAGGCCGGCATGCGGGCGTTCGAGCGGGGGCAGGCCCGGATCGACGACCGGCCGGACCTCGACCTCGCGGTGGTCGACCGGGACGCCGGCCTCGCCCCCCTGCCGCGTGCGGCCGTCTACCCGCGAACGCCGCGCACGCGGGTCCTCTGGCTCGCCGGCGGCGCGGTCGAGGGGGTGAGCCTCCGCTACGAGACCTGGGTCCGCCTGGCGAGCCGGCGGCCTCGCCCGCGCGTCGATCTGGCCCCGCTCGTCCCGGTTCTGGACCGCCTCGAGGTGGACCACACCCCTGGTGGAGCCGTGGCCGCGCGCTGGTACGCCGACGACGTCCGCGACATCACGCCGAGCCTCCACCCGGTCGGGCCCGACGGCCGCAGGCGCCTCTCCCGGATCCCGGCGTCGCGATTCCTCGACGTCCTGGCCGGCCGCCTGACGTTCGGCGAGCGGGCCGGTGGGGACTTCGACCCCTACCGCGAGCGGCGACCCGCCTGACGGGCCCCGGCCGGGAGCGCTATAGTGAGTTTTTCCACCTTCAGCCCGGAGGAGCCATGGGGACCGAGTCGCTGCTCGGAGGGTACTTCCCGCGCCTGAACCTTCCCGCGACGCCGGTCGAGGGGGTGACGCACGGGGAGTGCTGGACCTTCCCGGTCGGTCCCTGCCCGGTGTACGTCTACCACTTCGGCACGACCCTGCTCCTGTCGGCCTCCCTCGGACAGGCGCCGGGGGTGCACGCCGAGCCGTTCTACCAGCGCCTCCTCGCCCTCAACGCCGAGGCCGGCCTCCTCGGTGCGCGCGTCGGCGTCGAGCCGGGCGGGGCGATCAAGCTCACGCAGGTGGCGCTCCTCGGTCGCGAGAGCCTCGAGTTCGATGCGTTCCGCGCGAACCTCGAGGGCTTCATGCGCGGCATGCGCCTGGCCGGCGAGGCGATCGTGGCCGGCCTCAACGAGGTGCGGGAGGCGTTGGAGAAGAAAGAGTAGGGACGGGGGTCGGGTCTTTCTGTTCCCGCCGCGCTCGGCCGCCGCGCAAGCACTCGAGACCCGACCCCCGGCCGTCTCACTTCGCCTCTTCGACCCGCCCGACGCGCCGCACCGCCTCGGCCAGCATCCGCGCGTCCTTGTCCCAGAACGCCTTGAACTCGGGCGCGTCGAGGTAGCTGATCGGCGTCTCGAGCTTCGCCATCGTCGCCTTGTACTCGGGGTCCTGCACCGCCTGCCGCACGGCTCGCCTGAGCGTCGTCAGGATCGGCTCCGGCGTCCCCGCCGGCGCGAAGAGTCCCGCCCAGATGTAGAACTCCACGCCGGGATACCCGAGTTCCTTGAAGGTCGGCACGTCGGGGAGCGCGGCGACGCGCTTGTCACCCCAGCCGGCCAGGGCCCTGAGCTTCCCCGACTTGATGTGGGGCACGACCACGGCCGGGCCCGAGGCGAGCATGTCCACCTGGCCGCCCAGGATCGCCGTGAGGGCGGGGCCGGCGCCGCTGTAGGGAATGTGCTTGAACGTGACGCCCGCCGCGTGGGCGAACATCTCCATGGCGAGGTGCAGCGTCCCGTAGACGCCGGACGACGAGAAGGCGATCTGCCCCGGCCGCCGCTTCGCGTCCTCGACGAGGTCCTTCACCGACTTCCAGGGCCGATCGGCCGGGACGACCAGGATCGTCGGGTCGGCCGACACGAGCGCGATCGGCACGAGCTGGTCCATCGTGTACGCGGGCTTGCGGTCGAAGAGCCTGTCGGCCTCCGGAATGATCGAGATCGACGAGAGGGCGAGCAGCAGCGTGTAGCCGTCGGGCCTCGCGTTGGCGACCGAGGCCATCCCCACGGCGCCGGCGGCGCCGGTCCGGTTCACGACGCCCACCGGGTTGCCGAGCACCTTCTCGAGCGCGGTCGCGATGGGGCGCGCGTTGAGGTCGGCCTGACCGCCGGGCGGGAAGGGGACGACGATCGTGATGGGACGGCTCGGGTACGGCTCCTGCGCGGCGCTCGGCGCGGCGAGGCCGAGCGCGGCCAGGATCAGGGAGACGACGATCGACCGGCGAGAGATCATCGGTTCGTGTCCTCCGGAGTGGTAGCGGAAGGGTTGGCAAGGCCGAGGCGGGCCCGCACGGCTCCCCCGCGCGCCAGGACCGGCAGGGCGCCGAGCACGAGGAGGACGACCGCGAGGGCCAGCATGGCGGCCGCGATCGGCCGCGTGACGAAAACCGTGTAGTCGCCGTCCGACAGCGCGAGCGACTGCCGGAAGCTCATCTCGAGCGCAGGCGCGAGCACGAGGCCGAGCACGATCGGCGCCGGCTCGAAGGCGAACTTGCGGAGGAGGTAGCCGGCCGCGCCGGCCGCCGTCATGATCCAGACGTCCACGACGCTGCCGTTCACCGCGTAGACGCCGAGCACGCAGAAGACGAGGATCGCCGGGTACAGCCAGCGATAGGGGATCCTGAGGAGGTTGACGAAGAGGCCGACCATGGGGAGGTTCAGGACGAGCAGCAC
>DATCKS010000119.1:0-4534 GCA_036562265.1 Thermodesulfobacteriota bacterium
CGCGTCTCGTCGGGGCGGATCCGGTCGATGGCCCTGAAGGCGATCGCCCAGCAGTCGCACGGCGACCGGTAGTTGATGCCGTAGCCGGTCTCGAGCAGGCGGTCCTCCCGCACGAGGTACTTCGCTCCGGCGAGCAGGTCGAGCGCCCGGCCGAGACGGACCCGGATGTCACCGTTCAACTGCTCGATGTCCGGCTCGACCAGGCGGTAGTCCAGCCCGAGCCGGACGCCCCGCTCGTCCTCGAGTTCCGTCCGGATGCCGACCAGGTTCGCGCGGCCTTCCTTCGTATCGTACGACGTCTCGAAGTCGAGCAGGAACCGCTCGAACGGGCGTACCTCGAGCCTCGCCGTCAGGTCGGAGAGGTTGTCGCGGGCCGCCCCGATCTGCTCCGTCGGCGCCGGCACGTCGCCCACCCGCAGGCGCTCCTCGCTCGTCCCCTCGATGCCGCCGAAGTCGTAGGACTGCTGGAGCAGGAGCCTCGCGATCTCCCTGGCCGGACCGGTGGCGCCGACCGGCGGCGGCTGCGCCGTGGGGGGGACGAGCACGCGGGTGGGCGGCGCGGGAACCTCGAGACCGGTCTCCGGGTCGACCGGCCGCGGCGGCGGCGGCGGCATGGGTCCGACCGGCTCGGCGAAGCGGGCGAAGAGACGCGTCCCCAGGGCGTAGGTCACCCGCGACACCCGGGGGATCCGGTCGTTGCGGTCGAAGAACGGGTTGTCCGACTGGTCGGAGGTCGGGATGAACGCGTACGAGACCTCCGGCTCGATCGTGTGGTAGAGGCGGCGCGCGTCGCCGATCTCCACCTCGTACACCCGTCCGAGCACCGACTTGAGGTCCACGCCGAGGAACGGGAGGAGCCGATTCGCCTCCGCATCCGGCTCCTGCGTCCGGTAGTAGGTCACCCGGTAGCCGGCCTGTCCGGTGAGCGTCGCGACGGGCCCCAGCGAGAGCGGGTAGATCAGCCGCGGGAAGCGGTTGAGCCGCTGGCCGCGCACGCCGTCCTCGCGGAAGAAGTTCGTGAGGCTGCCGTCGATCGCCCCGAAGATCGGCGAGCCCTCCAGGCGCACGGGGGGGATGCCGAGGCTCACCTGCGGCAGGATCTGCTGCACCTCGCTCGACGGCGTCGACTCGACGAGGCTCCGGAAGACGGAGAAGCGCCCGGTGAGGGCCACGTCGTCCCAGGTGCGCTCGATGACGGCGCGGCTCTCGATCTCGCGCTGGGCGGTGACCTCGACGGTGTCGCCGAAGTCCACCGGGAACTCCCGGTCGCTCACGACGTTGATGTCGGCCCTGAAGGAGAACCGGCCCGGGAGGAGCTGGTCGTGTCGGATCCGCAGGTCGCCGCGATCGCGGTCCTGGATCCGGTCGGCGATGTAGCTGCCGCGCCAGATGCCGCGCGTCGTCTCGGAGAGGGCGTAGCGGTACTCGCCCGTGGCGCCGGTGCCACGCTTGCTGAAGTACGTGAAGCCGAGCGTCGCGTCGTGGCTGCGCCCGAGCGCGATGAAGAGCGGCTGCTCGTACCCCCACCCGTTGATGTTCGACTGCGAGAACCGCGGGAAGAGGAGCCCGGTGGTCCGCTCGGTCCGGACCGGGAAGATCCCGTACGGCAGCGTGAAGACCGGCACCCCCATGACCCGCAAGGTCGGCCACTGGACGAAGGCGTAGCCGCCGACCGACAGGCGGATCCGCCGGCCGGTGATGCTCCACGACGGCGCGCCCTCCTCGCACAGGCAGGAGGTCAATCGGCCGTTCTCCACCGTGTACGTCGTCTCGCCGGTCTTGTCGATCCGCGCGCCGCTGATCCTCACGTGGTCCTGCGCGACGAAGAGTTCCCCGTCGAGGAGGAACCCCGTCTGCTCGCCGAGGTTGATCCGGACCCGATCGGCCGTGAGGCGGTCGGGCCTCGCGTCGATGACGACGCCGCCTGCCGCCTCCGCGATGTCGCTGTCCGGGACGATCTCGACGCGGTCGGCCCGAAGCGTGAGGTCACCGCGCCTCGCCACCACGTTCCCCTCGAGGACGTAGCGGCCCGTCTGCCGGTCGTAGCTGATGCGGTCGGCCTCGATGTCGACCGGTCCCTCGCCGATCTCCGGTCCGAGCCTGCGGAGCGACTCGAACGGTGCCGCGGCGGCGGGCCCGGCGGCGACGGCGCACCCGAGCGCGGCGAGGACCCAGAGGGCCGCGAGCCGCGCGAGCACACGCCGCGTCACCTCGCGCCGCCCGGCGGCGGCGAGGGGGCACGCGAGGCGAGGTGCGCCCGCGCCTCCCCCACCGCGAAGAGCGAGCCAGCCACCAGGACCAGGTCCTCGGGTCCGGCCTCGGCGAGGGCCAGGTCGAGCGCCCGCGGGAGGTCGGGCGCCATGACCGCGCGCGTCCCGGCCCTGAGCGCCGCCTCGGCGATACGCGACGGCGGGGCCGCCCGGGCGAGCGTCGCCCGGGTCGCCACGACGAGCGCCGCGAGCGGCGCGAGGGCGCCCACGATCGCCTCGACCGGCTTGTCGGCCATGACGCTCGCGACGAGGATCAGCCGGCGATAGCGGAAGTCCTCGTGCAGGCTCTGCACCAGGCGGGCCACGGCGGCCGGGTTGTGGGCGCCGTCGAGCACGACCCGGGGGGCCTCGCGCACCTGCTCGAGCCGGCCGGGCCAGCGGGTCGCGGCGAGCGCTCGCCGGATGCCCGCCTCGTCCGGCAGGGCTCCGTCGCCCATCGCCTCGAGGGCCAGGAGCGCCAGCCCGGCGTTGTCCACCTGGTGGGCGCCCAGGAGGCCGAGCCTCACGCCGTCGAGCGCGATCCTGAGGCCGCGGTACGCCATCGTGCCGTCGGTCCGGCGCGCCACCCAGGGAGGCGGCGGCGCGAGCCTGCCCTCGGCGTGCGGGTCCCCGCTCCCCTCGGCCAAGACGTGCAGCGGCGCCTCGAGGGCCGCCGCCCGGTCGACGAAGCGGGCGAGGAGCGAGCCGCGCCGCTCGGCCGTGACGAGCGGCACGCGCGGCTTCGCGATGCCGAGCTTCTCGTCGGCGATCGACTCGAGGGTGTTCCCGAGCAGCCCCATGTGGTCGTAGTCGATGTTCGTCACGACGCAGACCCGCGGGACGAGGACGTTCGTGGCGTCGAGCCGGCCGCCGAGGCCGACCTCGACGACCGCCGTGTCGACCCCGGCCCGGGCGAAGGCGGCGAAGGCCATCGCCGTCGTGAACTCGAAGAACGTGGGGTATCGACCGCCGGCCGACGGCGGCACCGGGTTCGCGTCGAGCAGGGCCCGAAGCTCGGTCACGAGCCGGACGACTTCCGCCTCGTCGATCTCGCGCCCATCGATGCGGATCCGCTCCTCGAAGCGGACCAGGTGGGGCGACGTGTAGAGGCCGACCCGCCGGCCGGCGGCCCTGAGCAGCGCCTCCGCGAACGCGCACGTCGAGCCCTTGCCGTTGGTCCCGGCCACGTGGACCGCCTGGAAGCGCCGCTCGGGGTGCCCGAGCAGGTCGAGCAGATGGCGGACGACGCCGAGGTCGAGGACGATCCCGAAGCGCTCGAGTCCGAGGAGCCAGTCGAGAGGCGCGCTCACGCGGGGCCGAGGAAGCGGAGCAGGGTCGCCAGCGTCTCCTTGAGCTGCTTCCGCTCGACGATGACGTCGATGATCCCGTGCTCGAGGAGGTACTCCGAGCGCTGGAAGCCGGGCGGCAGGGTCTGCCGGATCGTCTGCTCGATGACGCGCGGCCCGGCGAACCCGATGAGGGCGCGCGGCTCGGCCAGGATCACGTCGCCGAGCATGGCGAACGAGGCGGTGACGCCGCCGGTGGTGGGGTCGGTGAGCACCGAGATGTACGGCAGGCGGGCGGCCGAAAGGCGGGCCAGCGCGGCGCTGGTCTTGGCCATCTGCATGAGCGAGAAGATCCCCTCCTGCATCCGCGCGCCGCCCGACGAGGAGAACACGATGACGCCGCACCGCCGCTCGATCGCCCGCTCCACCGCGCGCGTGATCTTCTCGCCGACGACGGCGCCCATGCTGCCGCCGAGGAAGCCGAACTCGAACACGGCCAGCACCGCCGGCAGTCCGTCGATCGTGCACTCGCCGGACACGACGGCCTCTCGCGTCTCCGCCTTGCGCTGCGCCTCGGCCACGCGTTCGGGATAGGGCTTCGAGTCCTCGAAGCCGAGCGGGTCGCTCGGCACGAGGTGCGCGTCGATCTCGACGAACGACCCCTCGTCGGCCACGAGCGCGATCCGGTCGGCGGCCGAGATCCGGAAGTGGTACTGGCACTTCGGGCAGACGGAGAGGTTTCGCTCGAGTTCCTTGTTGTAGATGATCTCGCTGCAGTTCCCGCACTTCGACCAGAGGCCCTCGGGAACCTTGACCTTCCGCTCCGTGGGCCGCCCCTTGGGCGCCTTGTCCCGCGTGAACCAGGCCATACGTCTCCATCAACGGCTCGCGGCCGGCGTCCGCTCCGGCCGGGGCAAGCCCGGCCTCCGCTCCTCGGCGCGCCTCTCGGCGCGCCAACCCTCCGGTAGCCGCTCGCCTCACCGGGCGGCTACCGGAGGG
>DATCKS010000124.1:0-2859 GCA_036562265.1 Thermodesulfobacteriota bacterium
GACCGAGGGGCTCTACCGGCTGCGCGACCCCGGCGGCCGCCGGCTCGACACGATCGTGGAGATGCTCCTCGAGATCGGCCGCCTCGAGCCGGGGGTGGTGTCGCACCCCGAGCGCGAGCGGGAGATCCGCCGCCACATCGGCGACTACGCCCTCTTCATGTCCGGCCTCTTCCCCGAGCACGTGGCTCGCCGGGGTGGGCTCGACTACTTCCACGAGCAGGGGCGGCTGGCCTACCGGAGCGTCTTCGAGCACGACCGGGCCCGCTACCGCCCGGGGGCCATGCTCTTCGGCGCCCTGGCGGCCGACTTCCCCCGGCACGCCGGCGCCCTCACGTACATGCGCCGGGTCCACTTCCCGCGCCACTCCCAGGGCGAGGTCGGCCTCGTCCTCCGCGACCTCCTCTCCTGACCCGGGGGTCAGGCCTTTCCATTTTCCATGGGGTCAGGCCTTTCCATTTTCCACGCCCCCGGGTCCGCGAAAGTACCGAAGATCATTGGCGTTCGGCCGCGACCGCGCCAGTAAGTGTCCGGAAAGGCACGAGGACCGACAGCGATCGGCGAGGAGAACGTCAAGGCCTGACCCCACCGTCTCGTCAGGCGCAGGCGTAGCGGGCGGTCAGTTCGGTGCCGAGGTAGCGGGCGATGGCGCGCATGCCGGCGCCGGGGGTGCCGGCGCGTCCGGCCTCGGCCTCGGCCGCGGCGTTGTAGTTCGTGTTGGTGTTCACGTCGTACGTGTAGATCTCCCCCGCGGCGTCGGTGATGAACTCGACGCCGGCGATCCCGATCCCGTTGGCCGCGAGGAAGCGCTGGTAGCGCTCGACGATCGGGTGGTCGAAGCTCGGCAGGATGCGGAACCGGGGCGAGGGCGGCGTCACGGTCGGGCAGAAGGCGTCGCCGGTCTGGCAGTCGTCGGCCGGGCAGAGCTCGAAGCCGAGCGAGGTGTCGACGCGGACGGCGTAGAGGAGGCGGCCTCCGACGAACTCCACCCGCGTGATGAAGGGCTCGGGCGCCTGGACGTACTGCTGCACGAGGGTGACGCCGTCGACCGGCGCCTCGAAGTCGGGGCCCTCGACGTAGGCGCGCAGGGCGTCGTGGGAGCGGAAGAGGTGCACGCCGAGCCCCTTGCCGGCCCGGTTGTGCTTCGTGATGAACGGCGGCTCGAACGCGCGCGCGGCCTCGATCACCTGACGGCGTCCGACCGCGGCCACGGTCCGCGGCGTCCGGATGCCGAACGCGCGGAGCGCCTCGTACTGCGCCACCTTGCTGATCTCGAGCTGGAGGGCGCGGCCGTTGTTGACGACGCGCCGGCCGTGCGACTCGAGCCAGGCGAGGACGAGGCCGGTGTACTCGGCCGCGTACCGGTGGCCGCGGGTATGGGAGGACGCGCTCATCCGGTTGTAGAACACGCCCTCGGGCGGCGTGGCCGACAGGTCGAGCGTGCCCTCGTCGAGGAACCACTCCTCGTAGGGGAGCCCCTCCGCGCGGAACGCCTCGCGGAGCGGCTCGACCCAGGCGTCGTGCTCGTGAATCACGAAGATCTTCGTCATGGCTAGTCTCCTGCTCCGGCCGCGGCGGCCGCGAGGGGAATGGGGCCGTCGGCGGGCGCGTCGGCGCCGCCCGGCGTCAGCACCTCGTGCGTCGGATCGTTCTCGGTCGCGCCGAGCGCCTCGAGCGCCGACGCGTCGAGTCGCTCGATCCAGTCGGTGAAGCGCTCCCCGGGAGCCCGCGACTCGAGGAACCGGCGGACGACCCGCTCGACGTAGGCGTTCACGTCCTCGGCGAGGACGCGGCGTTTGAGATGGCGACCGAAGCGCCGCCGGCCGCCGCCGCGGCCGCCGAGGTAGACCTGATAGGCCTGCCGCGCCTCGCCTCCCACCTTCACCCGCGAGCCGAGCAGCCCGATGTCGGCGAGCTGGTAGCGCGAGCAGGAGTTGGGGCAGCCGGTCACGTTGAGGCTGATCGGCTCCTCGAGGGCCGGAAGCCGCTGCTCGAGGTGGAGGACGAGGTCGCGCGCCAGGTCCTTCGTGTCGGCCACGGCGAGCTTGCAGAACTCGAGGCCGGTGCAGGCCATCGTCTGCGCCCGGTACGAGCGGCGTCCGACGGAGAGTCCATCCGCCTCGAGCCGGTCGGCGAGCGGGTCGACGTTCGAGAAGGGGACGTCGAGGACGACGAGGTTCTGGAGGACCGTCGTCCGGAGGCGACCCGACCCGAAGCGGCGCGCGAGCTGCGCCACGCGGCGGGCCTGCGCGGCGTCGAGGCGACCGCGGAGCGTGGCGGCGCCAACGGCGTAGAGGCCGGGCGTCCGCTGGCGCGTGACGCCGACGTGGTCGCGAAGCGGATCGGCGGCGTCGGGCGCCGGAGGCCCGTCGGCGAGGCGGCGGCCGAGGCTTGCCTCGACCGCCTCCCGGAAGCGCGCCGCACCCCAGTCGGCGATCAGGAACTTGAGGCGGGCCTTGAGGCGGTTGGTCCGGTAGCCGTGGTCGCGGAAGACGGCCGTCACGTGGTGGAGGACCTCGACCGCCTCGGCCTCGGGGACGAAGACGCCGAGCCGCGTCGCGAACCGGGGCGCCGTGCTGAGGCCGCCGCCAACCCAGAGGTCGAACCCGCGCACGCCGCCGTGCGAGACGCCGACGAGCGCCACGTCGTTGATCTCCGGGTGCGTGCACTGGTGGCGGCAGGCGGCGATGGAGACCTTGTACTTCCGCGGGAGGTCCGAGAACTCGCGGTTCCCGGTGAAGTGGCGGTTCGCCGCCTCGAGGACCGGCGTCGCGTCGAAGAGCGCCTCGGCGTCGATGCCGGCGAGCGGGCAGCCGATGATGTTGCGAACCGTGTCGCCGCAGGCGCCGAGCGTGGTGAGGC
>DATCKS010000125.1:0-6999 GCA_036562265.1 Thermodesulfobacteriota bacterium
TCGAGGAGGAGTGCGAGAGCGAGGAGATCGCTCAGCGCCGCTCGACGGTGCCGAAGCCCGCGGAGATCAAGGCGGTTCTGGACGAGTACGTCATCGGCCAGGAGCGGGCCAAGAAGATCCTCGCCGTTGCCGTCCACAACCACTACAAGCGGATCGAGAGCAAGGCGTCGGGGGACGACGTCGAGCTGCAGAAGAGCAACATCCTGCTCCTCGGGCCGACCGGCTCGGGCAAGACGCTCCTCGCGCAGACGCTCGCGCGCATCCTGAACGTCCCGTTCACCATCGCCGACGCCACGACGCTCACCGAGGCGGGCTACGTCGGCGAGGACGTCGAGAACATCATCCTCTCGCTCCTGCAGAACGCGGAGTACGACGTCGAGCGGTGCCAGAAGGGCATCGTCTACATCGACGAGATCGACAAGATCGCGCGCAAGGGTGACAACCCGTCCATCACGCGCGACGTGTCGGGCGAGGGGGTGCAGCAGGCGCTCCTCAAGATCCTCGAGGGGACGATGGCGAGCGTGCCGCCGCGCGGCGGTCGCAAGCACCCGCAGCAGGAGTTCCTGCAGGTCGACACGACCAACATCCTCTTCATCTGCGGCGGCGCCTTCACGGGGCTCGAGCAGTACGTCGAGGCGAGGATCGGGCAGAAGACGCTCGGCTTCGGGGCCGACGTGAAGAGCCGCGAGCAGAAGAAGATGGGCGAGCTGCTCGAGCAGGTCCAGCCCGAGGACCTGATCAAGTTCGGGATGATCCCGGAGTTCGTCGGGCGGCTCCCGGTGATCGCCACGCTCCACGAACTCACGGAGGAGGCGCTCATCGACATCCTCCGCAAGCCGAAGAACGCGCTGGTCAAGCAGTACCAGAAGCTCTTCGAGTTCGAGAACGTGAAGCTCCACTTCACCGAGGGGGCGCTCGTGGCGGTCGCCCGCGAGGCCATCAAGCGCAAGAGCGGCGCGCGAGGCCTCAGGGCGATCCTCGAGAACGCGATGCTCGACGTGATGTACGAGATCCCGTCGCAGGAGAACATCCGCGAGGTGGTGATCAGCGAGGAGGTCATCCTGAACCGGGAAACGCCGATCATCCTCTACGAGAAGAAGGCGGAAACCGCCTAACCGCGCGGCCGGGCCCGGCGGGGGGCTCGCACGGGCCCTCCGCCGGGTCGTCCGCGCTACGCCGACGTCAGGCACACCCTGGGAGCCTATGCTGCTCAAGAGCGAGAAGGATCCGAAGCGCGCCGCAGGCCCGCGGGACCCGCGGCTCGCGCCGCTCCTCCCCCTGCGCGACATCATCGTCTTCCCCTACATGGTCGTGCCGCTCTTCGTGGGCCGCGAGAAGTCGATCGCGGCGCTCGAGGACGCCATGGCCAACGACAAGAACATCCTCCTCGCCGCGCAGAAACGGGCGAAGACGAACGATCCGACCGAGGAAGACATCTACACGGTCGGCACCATCGGCACGATCATCCAGCTCTTGAGGCTCCCCGACGGCACGGTGAAGGTCCTGGTCGAGGGGAAGAAGCGGGCCCGCATCGTCCGGTTCGTCCCCAACGCCGAGTTCTTCCTGGTCGAGACCGAGGAGATCCCGGAGAACCGGGAGGTCACGGTCGAGACCGAAGCGCTCATGCGGTCGATCAACTCGACCTTCGAAACCTACGTCAAGCTCAACAAGCGCATCCCGCCCGAGATGCTCATGTCGGTCGCGACCATCAGCGACCCGGCTCGACTCGCCGACACGATCGTCGCCCATCTGCAGCTCAAGCTGAAGGACAAGCAGGCCATCCTCGAGACCGCCGATCCGGCCGAGCGGATCGAGAAGCTCTACGGCCTCATGCAGTCCGAGATCGAGATCCTTCAGGTCGAGAAGAAGATCCGCACCCGCGTCAAGAAGCAGATGGAGAAGACGCAGAAGGAGTACTACCTCAACGAGCAGATGCGGGCGATCCAGAAGGAGCTCGGCGAGAAGGACGAGTTCAAGAGCGAGATCAAGGAGCTCGAGGAGAAGATCGCCAAGAAGAAGATGAGCGAGGAGGCCGAGAAGAAGGTCCGCAAGGAGCTGAAGAAGCTTAAGATGATGTCGCCGATGTCGGCCGAGGCGACCGTCGTGCGGAACTACATCGACTGGTTCATCTCGCTCCCCTGGAACGAGAAGACCGAGGACAAGCTCGACATCCAGGAGGCCGAGCGGATCCTCAACGAGGACCACTTCGGTCTCGAGAAGGTCAAGGAGCGGATCCTCGAGTACCTCGCGGTCCAGAAGCTCGTCTCCAGGATCAAGGGTCCCATCCTCTGCTTCGTCGGGCCGCCGGGCGTCGGCAAGACCTCGCTCGCCAAGTCGATCGCGCGGGCGACCGGCCGCAACTTCGTGCGGATGAGCCTCGGCGGGGTGCGCGACGAGGCCGAGATCCGCGGTCACCGGCGGACCTACATCGGCGCGCTCCCGGGCAAGATCATCCAGTCGCTCAAGAAGGCGGGGAGCAACAACCCGGTCTTCCTCCTCGACGAGGTGGACAAGCTCTCCTCCGACTTCCGCGGCGACCCGGCGGCGGCGCTCCTCGAGGTGCTCGACCCCGAGCAGAACTCCACGTTCAACGACCACTACCTCGACGTCGACTACGACCTCTCCGAGGTCATGTTCATCACGACGGCCAACACGCTGCACTCCATCCCCGGCCCGCTCAAGGACCGGATGGAGATCATCCGGATCGCGGGCTACACCGAGTACGAGAAGCTGCACATCGCCCGCGGGTTCCTCGTGCCCAAGCAGCGTGAGGCCAACGGCCTCAAGCCCGAGCAGCTCGAGGTGTCGGACAACGCGCTCCGGGGGATCATCCAGAAGTACACCCGCGAGGCGGGGGTGAGGAACCTCGAGCGCGAGATCGCGACGATCTGCCGCAAGGTGGCCGTCGAGGTCGTCAAGCAGGGCCCCCAGCACCGCGTCTCGGTGAACGCGCAGGCGCTGCCGAAGTACCTCGGGGTGCCGAAGTTCCGCGTCGGCCGGGCCGAGGAAAAGGACGAGATCGGGCTCGCCAACGGGCTCGCCTGGACCGAGGCGGGCGGCGAGATGCTGACGACCGAGGTGACCGTGGTGCCGGGCAAGGGGAAGCTGACGATCACCGGCAAGCTCGGCGACGTCATGCAGGAGTCGGCGCAGGCGGCCATGAGCTACGTCCGCTCCCGCGCCGCGCACCTCGGCCTCGACCGCGAGTTCTACGCCAAGGCCGATCTCCACGTGCACGTGCCGGAGGGGGCGATCCCCAAGGACGGTCCCTCCGCCGGCATCACCATCGCCACGGCGATCGCGTCGGCGCTGACGCGCATGCCGGTCAGGAGCGACATCGCCATGACCGGCGAGATCACGTTGCGGGGGCGGGTGCTGCCGATCGGCGGGCTCAAGGAGAAGGTCCTGGCCGCGCACCGCGGGGGGATCAAGACGGTCCTCATCCCGAAGGAGAACGAGAAGGACATCAAGGAGATCCCGCCGGCGATCCTCAAGCAGATGAACCTCGTCCTGGTCGAGCACATGGACGAGGTGCTCAGGCGGGCGCTGGTCGTCCCGGATCCCGAGAAGTTCTTCAACCGGCCGGTCCCCGAGACGGCGCTCGACTACTTCGCCAAGCCGCAGCCGGCCGGGGAGCTGACGACGCACTGAGGGGCGAGAGCCGGGAGGGGGGGTCGGGTGGGCTTGACGCCCGCCAGGGACGCGTCTAGAATTCTGCGTTCGCGCCGATCGCTCGAAGCGCGTGTAATTTCGGGCGGATAGCTCAGCTGGGAGAGCATCGGCTTTACAAGCCGAGGGTCACAGGTTCGAGCCCTGTTCCGCCTACCAGGGTGTGGGGCACCTTTCTCGACCGGCCCCGGCCTGTCGTATAATATTGCTCGTCGAGCCTGCCCGGCCGCCCATGCGCCGGGTGGACATGTGGGCCCGTAGTTAAGCTGGTTATAACGCCGGCCTGTCACGCCGGAGGCCGCGGGTTCGAGTCCCGTCGGGCCCGCCATTTTCGACGAGAGCCCGCGGGCGCCCGGATGCGCCCGCGGGCTTTTCTGTATCCACGCCCTCAGGCCCCGGGCGAGCTAGGCTGTGTCGGCTCCGGCGGCGCGCCGGGGTCCCGCCCGCGCGGGCCGGGCGGGTGCCGGCTCGGTCGCGAGCCGGGCGGGGGGCCCAAGTTCGTGCGTCGGGTCGGGATCGTCGCCAAGCCGGACAGCAAGGCCGCGGCCGACGCCGCGGAACGGCTCGAGCGCTGGCTGGCGGCCCGGGGCCTCGTGGCCGTGCGCGACCCGGTCTCCCCGGACGGCCTCGACCTGGTCGTGGTCCTGGGCGGCGACGGCACCCTCCTGGCGTCCGCGCGTCTCGTCGCCGGCCGGGCGGTCCCCATCCTCGGCGTCAACCTGGGCGGCCTGGGCTTCCTCACGGAGGTCACGGCCGACGAGATGCTGGACACCCTCGAGCGGGTGCTCGCGGGCGACTACACGGTGAGCGAGCGGATGCTCCTCACCGCCAGGCTCACGCGGGGGGGCGAGACGGTCGCCGAGCACACGGTGCTCAACGACGCCGTCCTCACCAAGGTCGCCCTGGCCCGCCTGGTCGAGTTGACCGTGGTCGTGGACGGAACCCCCATCACCACCTTTCGCGGCGACGGCCTCATCGTCGCGACCCCGACCGGGTCGACCGGCTACTCGCTGTCGGCCGGGGGGCCGATCATCCACCCCGAGGACCGATCCATCCTCATCACGCCCATCGCGCCGCACACGCTCACGCTGCGCCCCCTGGTCGTGCCCGACTCCGTGGCGGTGGCCGTCACCCGGACCCGCGACGACGGCGAGGTCGCGCTGACGCTCGACGGGCAGATCGGCTATCCGGTCCTGCCCCACGACGTGGTCGAGGTGCGGCGCGCGGCGGCCACCGTGCCGCTCGTCCATTCGCCGGTCCGGAGCTACTTCGACGTCCTCCGGACCAAGCTCAAGTGGGGCGGGCAGTAGGCCCGCGAGAGGTATCGAGGGGATGCTGTCGGGGCTGAGGATCCGGCAGGTCGCCGTCATCGAGTCGCTCGAGCTCGAACTCGGCGCCGGGCTGACGGTGCTCACGGGCGAGACCGGCGCCGGCAAGTCGATCATCGTCGACACCTTGAACCTGCTGCTCGGGGCGCGCGCCTCCGCCGACCTGATCCGGGCCGGTGCGGAGGAGGCGACGGTCGAGGCGCGCTTCGACATCGCGGGCGACGAGCCGCTCATCGCCCGGCTGGTCGAGATGGGCGTCGAGGGGGCGGAGGCGGGGGAGCTGGTCGTCAAGCGGACGCTGTCCCGGGCGGGACGCAGCCGCACCTACCTCAACGGCGGGCCAGCCACCGCGTCGATGCTGGCCGGCATCGGCGACCGGCTCGTCGCCATCGCCGGGCAGCACGAGTCGCAGCGGCTCCTGCGCCCGGACACCCACCTCGACCTCCTCGACGCCTACGCCCGCCTGGGCGAGGCGCGGCGCGACTACGCGGCGCGCTACGAGGCCTGGCGGGAGGCGGTCTCGCGTCTGGCCGAGTTGCGCGACGCCGAGAGCCGGCGGGGCGAGCGGACCGACGTCCTGCGACACCAGCTCGAGGAGCTCAAGGCCGCCGCGCTCGACCCCGACGAGGAGGAGCGGCTCCAGGAGGAGCGGAGGCTCCTCGCGTCGGCCGAGAAGCGGCGGGCGGCCGCCGAGGCCGCCTACGAGCTGCTCTACGGCGCCGAGGACTCGGCCGTGGCGAAGATCGGCGAGGCGCTCGACTCGGCCCGCGTCCTCGCCCGGCTCGATCCTTCACAGGAGGCAGTGGCGGCGGACCTCGAGTCGGCGCTCCGGACGGTGCAGGAGCTGGGCGCCGGCCTGCGCCGCTACGCCTCGGGCGTCGACGCCGAGGCGGGACGGCTCGACCAGGTCGAGACGCGCCTCGCGCTCCTCTCGCGGCTCAAGCGGCGGCACGGCGTGCAGAGCGTGACCGAGCTCGTGACCCTCGCCGCCGGCATGGCGGAGGAACTCGCAACGCTCGAGGCGCTCGAGTCGCGCATCGCCGAGGCCGAGCGGACCGCCGCGCGGCTCGAGCGCGAGGCGCGGGCGGCCGCCGAGCGGCTCTCGGCGTCGCGGCGGGAGGCGGCCGCCCGGCTCGCGCGGGAAGTCGAGGCGACGCTCGCCGGCCTGGGCATGGCGCGCGCCCGCTTCGAGGTCGGCTTCGCGGAGACCGGCCTCCCCCCCGCGCTCGGACCCCGCGGCTTCGACCGGGTCGAGTTCCTGCTCGCGGCGAACCCGGGCGAGCCCGTAAGGGCGCTGGCGCGCGTGGCGTCGGGCGGCGAGCTGTCGCGCGTCATGCTGGCGCTCAAAGGCCTCCTCTTCGAGGCGGGGGAGGCGACCGCGTACGTGTTCGACGAGATCGATGCCGGCGTGGGCGGGGCCGTGGCCGAGGTGGTGGGACGGGAGCTGACGCGGCTCGCCTCGAGGGCCCAGGTGATCTGCATTACTCACCTGCCGCAGATCGCCGCCTTCGCCGACCAGCACCTGCGCGTCGTCAAGGCGGTGGAGGGCGGGCGCGCCGTCACGCGCGTGGAGCCGCTCGACGCCGAGGCGCGGATCGAGGAGCTGTCGCGCATGATGGCCGGCCGCGTGATCACCGACGCCGCCCGCGAGCATGCCGCCGCCCTCATCGCCCAGGCCCGGGGCGCCGCCCGCGGGGGCGCCGGTACGGGCCGACGGGCGCGCCGGTGAAGGCCAGGGCGCCGGCCGACATCGCCGCCGCGGTGGCGCGGCGCCTCGCCGGACGGGGCGCCGCGGCGTTCGAGATCTACTACGAGTCGACGCGGTCGGTCGAGGTCGAGGTGAAGGGGGGCGAGGTGGAGCGGACGCAGTCCGCGATCGAGGCGGGCGTCGCGCTCCGCGTCCTCGTCGACGGTCGGCCCGGCTTCGCCTCGACGACCCGCCTCGACGCGGCCGGCCTCGAGCGCCTCGTCGACCGCGCGCTGGCCGGCGCGAAGGTGGCGG
>DATCKS010000134.1:0-5094 GCA_036562265.1 Thermodesulfobacteriota bacterium
CCGAGCAGGACCGTCAGCCCGAGGTACCGGCGCATGCCGGCCTGGTCGCCTCGCTCGAGCGCCGCGATCGCCAGGGCGACCGTGAGGCTGCTCGTGAGGAGGATGACGGTGTTGGTGGTGCCGATCGCCAGGTTCAGGTGCTCCGCGGCCTCGCCCCACGCCGGCCGGCCGAGACGAAAGGCGACGAAGCTCGCGATGAGCCCGCCGAAGATCATGATCTCCGAGGCGAGGAACCACCAGATGCCGACCTTGCCGGGCGTGAGCCCGTGGAACGACTCCTGCCTGACGGCGGCGACGGTCTTGACGGCAGCGACGGTCACGTGGAGCCTCCACTCACGAGCGCGCGGCCGCGACCTGGCCCTGCGGGAGCCAGTCGCGCGCCTCGCCGGGGACGCTGTACTCGTACGGGCCGCGGTGCACCACGGGCAGCGCCGGGCCCCAGTTGAGGTGGGGCGGCGGCGAGGGGATCGTCCACTCGAGCGTCGCCGCCTCCCACGGGTTCGCCGGCGCCGGCTTGCCGACGAGGAGGCTCCGCACGACGTTCACCACGAACGGGATCTGGGCCAGGAGCAGGAGCACCGAGGAGACGGTGGCCAGCTCGTTGATCCACTGGTGCGGCTCGAGCATCGGGAAGAACCGCGGGTCGGAGGTCCGGCGCGGCATGCCGGCGAGCCCGATGTTGTGCAGCAGGAAGAAGGTCAGGTTGAAGAAGACGACCGTGAGCCAGAAGTGGATCCGGCCGAGGCGCTCCGAGAGCATCCGGCCGAACATCTTCGGGAACCAGTAGTAGATGCCGGCGAACGCGCCGAACACCACGGAGCTGAAGAGCGTGTAGTGGAAGTGCGCCACGACGAAGTAGGTTCCGCGCAGGTAGATGTCGACCGGCGCCGACCCGTTGAAGATCCCGGTGAGCCCGCCGAAGATGAACATCGCGATGAAGCCGAGGGCGAAGAGCATCGGCGTCTCGAAGCTGATCGACCCGCGCCAGAGCGTCGCGATCATGGCGAAGACGATCCAGGCGACCGGGACCGAGATCAGGATCGTGGACACGCTGAAGGGCATCGCCAGGCGCGGGTCCATGCCGCTCACGAACATGTGGTGCGCCCAGACGAGCATGGACAGCGCCACCACCGCGGCGGTCGCCCAGAGGATCCACCGGTACCCGAAGACCGGCTTGCGGGCGAAGACGGGCAGGATCTCGAGCACGAGCCCCACCGGCGGCAGGAGCAGCACGTAGACCTCGGGGTGACCGAAGAACCAGAAGAGGTGCTGCCACAGGAGCGGGTCCCCGCCCCCCTCCGGCACGTAGAAGTGCGTCCCGGCCACGCGGTCGAGCAGGAGCATCACGGCGCCGGCGACGAGCGGCCCGACCGAAAGGAGGAAGATCAGCGCGGCGGCAAGCTGCTGCCAGACGGCGAGCGGCATGCGGCCGAGCGTCATCCCCGGGGCGCGCATCGTGAGGGCGGTCGTCAGGTAGTTCACCCCGCCCATGAGGAACGCGGCGAACTCGAGCGCCTGGGCGATCAGCCAGAGGTTCAGCCCCCAGTTCGACCCGGTGAAGGCCGGCTTGCCCGATAGCGGCGGGTAGCCGGTCCACCCCGCCGAGGCGGCGCCGCCCGGGACGAAGAACGAGACGAGCAGCACGATCGACGCGAGCACGAGCACCCAGA
Source organism: Thermodesulfobacteriota bacterium (assembly GCA_036562265.1). Taxonomy (GTDB): domain Bacteria; phylum DASVDK01; class DASVDK01; order DASVDK01; family DASVDK01; genus DASVDK01. Next base: position 1,671 of record DATCKS010000134.1, read on the forward strand.
TCGAGGCCATGTTGAGCCGCGGGAAGGCCATGTCCCGGGCGCCGATCATGAGCGGGATCAGGAAGTTGCCGAACGCACCGAGGAGGATCGGCATCGCGACGAAGAAGACCATGATCGTGCCGTGCATCGTCACGATCACGTTGTACCGGTCGGGGGTGATCACCCCGAGGCCCGGCACCTCGCTGCCCGGCCAGGCGAGCTGCCAGCGCATGGCGCCGGCGAGGAGCCCGCCGACGACCGCCCAGAAGGCGCCGACGGCGAGGTACTGCTTCGCGATGGTCTTGTGGTCGGTCGAGAAGACGTAGGTCCGCCAGAAGCCCGGCCGGTGGTCGCCGTGCTCCGCGGCCCCGCTGCTCGCGTGACGTTCGCTCATCCCTGGCTCTCCGATCGGGCCGTGGTGGCGGCCGGCCACTGCTGCCGCACCCAGGCCTCGTAGTCGTCAGGCGTGTGCACGTGGAGGCGTCCGTTCATGATCGAGTGCGCGACGCCGCAGAGCTCCGCGCAGGGAAGCTCGTACACGCCGGGCGTCGTCGCCTCGAACCAGCCGCCGGTGAGCCGTCCGGGCACGGCGTCCTGCTTGAAACGGAGGTTCGGGGCGAAGAAGCTGTGGATGACGTCCTCCGAACGGAGCAGGAGCCGCACGGTCCGGCCGACGGGGACGTGGATCTCGTTGCTGAAGCGGCGGTCGTCGGCGGTGCCGAACTCGCCGTCCGGACCCGGGTACAGGACGTCCCAGTAGAACTGCCGCCCGGTGACCTGGATCGTGAGGTCGGCCGGGGGCATCTGCCCCTTGACCTTGGCCCAGGCCGGCGCGCCCCGCCAGTCGACCCAGAGGTCGAGCGCGAGGACGACCGCGCAGGGGACCAGGATCCAGGCCATCTCCCGGAAGCGATCCCCCGTGACGTAGGCGGCGCGCCGCCCGCGGCCGCGGCGGTAGAGGACGAGGAACGCGCCGAAGACCCCCAGGCTCGCGACGAGCCAGGCGAGCGTTCCCCAGTAGATGATGGCGAAGATCGCGTCCACGTCGCCGCCGTAGGTGGACGCGTTCTTCGGGAGCCAGGCCATCCAGTCGAACATGAACGCCTCACCTCGATACACGAGCCCGGACCCCCCGGGTCGCGACCGACGAGCAACGTAGCCGCTTGAATTTGTGAGCACAATGAAGCAAACGGCCCGGGTCCCTGGGCCGAATGCGTCAAGAAGCGCGGTGATATACTTCGGTCGCGCGCGTGACGTTCAGTGGAGGTGGCGGTGAGCGACGAGCTGTCCGAACTGCTCGCGAACACGGCGGACGGGGCACTGGCCGTGGACCGGGAGCAGCGAATCGTCTTCGCGAACGAGGCGGCCGAGCGGCTCCTCGGCCGCTCGGCCGGGGAGCTCGTGGGGCGCCCCTGCTACGAGGTGATGTGCGGCCGGGACGACGCGGGCCGGCTCGTCTGCCAGCCGAACTGCCCGGACATGGCCGCGGCGCGCGGCGCCGGGCTCGCGCCGACGCACGAGATCTCGGTCCGGACGAAGGCGGGGGACGAGACCTGGCTCAGCGTCAGCAGCATCATGGTCCCGCCGAAGCGCAGGGCGCGCTTCGTGCTCGTGCACCTCTTCCGCGACATCACCGCCCAGAAGGAGATCGAGCGAGGCGTCCGGCGGCTTCTCGCGAGCCTCTCCAGGCTGCCGCTCGCACGGGGCCCCCGCCCCGCGGCACGGCCGCCCGTCGCTCCCGGCGCCGGCGAACTGACCCGCCGCGAGCGCCAGGTCCTCGCCCTCATGGCGGCCGGGACCACGACCAAGGAGATCGCGGCCGAACTCCGCATCAGCCAGGCCACGACGCGCAACCACGTCCGGAGCATCCTCGCCAAGCTCGGCGTCCACCGGCAGGTCGAGGCGGTCGCGCTCGCGCTGCGGCACGGCCTGGTCTAGCCGGCGGCGCCGCGGCCGCACGGCGCCGCCCGGGCGGATCGGTCAGGAGCGCTCCCTGTCACCCCCCTCGGCCGAGGCGATCCAGAGCATGGGGCCGACGAAGAACCCCTTGCCGACGAAGTACAGGCCGATCGCGGTGGTCAGCGCGTCGTTCCCCCGGCTGAAGCCGACCTTCGTGAGGAGCCAGATCCCCGCGAGCAGGCAGGCGGCGGAGGCCAGAGCCCCGGCGATTCTTCCCAACGTTCGCATCGGCGACCTTCCCTCCCTGGAGTCGTCCGCGCCGCCGCGGAAAGGTCGCGCGGCGCAGAGCCCGGCCTCTATCACGTCGCCGCCGCGCCCGCAACAGGCCGGGTCGCACGGGCGAGCCGGGGTCGCCGACCCGAACGCAAACGGGGACGCCGGGCCCGGTCAGGCCCGGCGTTCGCTCGACAGGGAGAAGGCCGTGAGCGCGGCGATCCACGCCAGAAGGACGATGGCGAGGCGCAGGTAGTTCAGGCCAGCGCCGCCAGGGCCGCGCCGACCCACCATCGGCGCAGCGTCCCCCGGGCTCGCCAGCCGGCCACCAGGTTCGCCGCCGCGAGGAGCGTGAGCGGCCCGGTCGTGACGAACGCCCAGAACCGGCGGCCGGTGTCCGCCTCGCGCGCCGCGGCGGCGTCCCATCGGTAACCCGTCTCCGCCGACCCGACGAGCCACTCCGGCACGATGATCCGGGCCTCGTAGAGTCCGGCGCCGAAGGTGATGCCGAGGGTGATGACGAACAGCCAGAGCAGGAGCCTGCCGCCCCATCGCGTCACGTCGGCTCCTCCTCCCCCTCGTTCCCGGACCGCCATCGGGCCCGCCGCCCGGCAGGCCGACGACGGGTCCCCCGAGCGTCGCCCGGGAACCGCCGCTCGACCAGGCGCCGGAGCTTCTTCACCGACAGCGCGTCCCGCCTCGCCGGGTCCTGCAGGAAGAACCAGAGCGCCTCGGCGACCTCGTTCGCGAACTGCTCCCGGCCGCCCGGGCGGCGGTACTCGATGGCCCGGTAGAGATCCGCGGCCACCAGCTCGACCTGGTACGGCGTGATGTCGACGCGCACGTCGCCCACCGTGAAGGTCACCTCGACCTGCTGATCCCCCCACGGCTCGGCGCGGCGATCCGCGATGGCGAACCCCGTCCCCTGGACGCGGCGCCGGATCGCCTCCTCGACCGCGAGTTGCAGCGCGTTCGGCGAGGCGGTCACGAGCGCCTCCCGTCCGGCGCCGGCCGGGTCGCCCCCGGCGCCGGCCGCTCCGCGCCGCCGCAGAGCGGGCTCGCCGCGCGCTCCGGCAGGGCCAGGATCCTCTCCTCCGGGACGCCGGTTCTGCCGCCGACGCGAGCGGGGTCCACCCCCTCGATCCGTGCCATGGCACGACCTCCTCGCATCCGCTGCGGGGGACGCCGTCACGGGCGGTGAGCCCGCCGCCGCGGCGCGGTCGGACGGCTCTCCGGGGCACGCCGCGACGCCGGGTCACAAGGCCCCCCGGTC
>DATCKS010000138.1:0-2195 GCA_036562265.1 Thermodesulfobacteriota bacterium
TCCTCGCCGTCTCCCCATTCTAGCCATCCCGGGCCCCGGTCCGGGGGGCTGCCGAATAGTGGGCCGGGCCGGCCGTCTTTGAGGCGTGAGCGCGAGCGCGGAGGCGTAGGGATGGCGACGGCAACGGCCACACCGACTCCCGACCTCTCGGCGGAGGACTTCGCGGCCCTCAGGCGGATCGGCCGCCAGGTACGGTTCGGGGCGCGGCGCTACCTGTACCACCAGGACGACCCGGCCGAGACGGTCTTCCTGATCGAGAGCGGGCTCGTGAAGCAGGCACGCCTCACCGAGACCGCACGCGAGGTCGTGCTCGACTTCCTGGGGGCCGGCGACCTGCTCGGGGCATTCGACCTGCTCGACCTCCGCCTGTGCGACACCTTTGCGCAGGCCATCGAGCCGACCGAGGCGCGGGTGATCCGGCGGCAGGAGTTCGAGGCGGTCGTGACCAGCCGGCCGACCCTTCTCCTCGCGGTCACGCGGGTCGTGGCGCGCCGCGCCAGGCTCCTCGGCGAGCGGCTGGCCGCCCAGTCGTCCCACGACGCTGCCCGCCGCCTGTCCGATCTGCTCGACCGTCTGGTCGCTCGCTTCGGTGTCCCGACCGAGCGAGGGATGGCCGTGCCCAGGGGGCTCACCCACGTCGACCTCGCCAACTACATCGGCTCGGCGCGCGAGACGGTCACCGAGGCGCTGGCCGGGTTCGCCGAGGCGCGGAAGGTCGAACGGGAGGGCCGCGCCATCATCGTCAGGAATCGGTTCTGACCGGCGCCGCGCCGGGTGGGGCGGCGGGCGTCAGCTCCCCCGCACCGCGGCGAGCGTCCGCCGGCAGGCGTCGAGGAAGAGCTTCTCGGCCCCGGCGACGGTAACGAAGTCGACCCCCGCGGCGATCCGGCGCCGCGCCTCCGCCTCGTCGTAGCAGGAGAGCCCCGCCGCGAGCCCCCGCGCCTTCACGCGGGCGATGGCGTCGTCGATCCGACGCACGACCTCGGGGTGGTTCGGTTGCCCCGCGTACCCGAGCGCGTGCGAGAGGTCGGTGAAGCCGAAGAAAACGGCGTCGAGCCCCTCGACCGAGAGGATCTCGTCGAGGTTCTCGAAGCCTCGCGGCGACTCGACGAGGACCATCGTGGTGCGCAGGCGGTTCTCGGCGGCGTAGTACTCGGCCGACGGGGTGAGGCCGTAGCGCGCCCCGCGCACGCGCGGGCAGGCGCCGCGCGACCCGAGGGGCGCGAACTTCGAGGCGGCCACGGCGCGCCGGGCGTCGTCGCGGGTCTCGACCTTCGGGATCAGGACGCCGTCGGCGCCGAGGTCGAGCGCCTTGGCGACGTGGGGCGACTCCTTCCCCTCGACGCGGACGATCGCCGAGATCCCGGACGTCTCGGCCGCCCTGAGGATCCGGGGGACGGCGTCGAAGCCGAAGGCGCTGTGCTCGAGGTCGACGAAGACGAAGTCGAAGCCGGCCACCCCCATGATCTCGACCAGTTCGGGGAGGTCGAGCATCAGCCAGGAACCCACGAGGCCGCCTCTCGCGAGGCGGCCTCGGAAGGTGTCGCGGGTGGGCATCACTTCTTCCTGACGCCCATCTTCGCGACGAGCTCGCCGTAGAGCTTGAACTCCCGGGCGATGGTCCGCTGGTACTGGGCCGGACCCTGGTAGCCGGGCGACATGCGGGCGTCCCGCTGCCACTTCTGGAAGCCGGGGTCCTCGATCGCCTCCCGGACGAGCGCGTCGAGCTTCTGGACGATCTCGTCGGGCGTGTCCTTGGGCGCCACGATGCCGCGCCACTGCTCGCCGACGATCTCCATCCCCTGCTCGAGGAGGGTCGGCACGTCGGGGAACGCCTCAACGCGCTCGAGCGAGGCGGCCCCGATGAGGCGCACCTTGCCGGCGTCGACCTGGCCGGCCATCTCCGACGGGTTGCCGAGGATCGCCTGGACGTGCCCGCCGAGGAGCGCGGTCATCACCTCGCCGCCGCCGTCGAACGGCACGTACTCGAAGGGCAGCCCGTTCAGCGTGAGCACCTGATAGGCGACGAGGCTGTCGAGCGTGCCGAGGAAGGCCCCGCCCAGCTTGATCGAGCCCGGCTTCGCCTTGGCGTCCCCGACGAGGTCGAGCACGCTCTTCCACGGGCTGTCGGCCCGCACGCTGATCACCTCGGGCTCGGTCTGCACGCGCGACACCGCCTTGAAGTCGGCGACGCT
>DATCKS010000140.1:0-2287 GCA_036562265.1 Thermodesulfobacteriota bacterium
GTTCTACACGGAGCTCGGCGTGCAGGCCGTCGGCGGGATCGTGGTCGGCGTCTACGCGTCGAGCGTGCCGCGGGAGATCGCCTACAGCCTCGCGGCGACCGACGCCGTCTACGTGGTCGCCGAGGACCAGGAGCAGGTCGACAAGCTCCTCGAGGTGCGCGCGGAGATTCCCGGCGTCCGCCGGGTCGTCTTCGAGGACCCGAGGGGGCTTGCCGGCTACCGGTCCGACCCGTGGCTCCTCGGGTTCGACGAGCTGCTCGAGCTGGGGCGGCGGGAGGACGAGGGCCAGCCCGGAGTCTTCGATCGGCTCCGGGACGCCGGGCGTCCCGACGACATCGCCCTCTTCTGCTTCTCGAGCGGCACGACCGACCTGCCGAAGCCGGTCATGCTCACCCACCGGAACCTCGTGACGATGGGGTACCGGTTCACCGAGACCGAGGGGTTCCGGCCCGGGGAGGACTACCTCTCCTTCCTCCCGCTCGCCTGGATGGGGGAGCAGATGATGGCCGTCGCCACGGGGCTCGTGGCCGGCTTCACCGTCAACTGCCCCGAGTCGCTCGAAACCGTCGAGCACGACCGCCGGGAGATCGGGCCGCACCTCATGTTCAGCCCGCCGCGCGTCTGGGAGTCGTACGTCCGGCACATCCGGGTGAAGATCGACGACAGCACGCCGCTCAAGCGAGGGTTCTTCCGCCTGGGGCTCGCGGTCGGCCACCGGGTGGCGGACAGGCGGCTTCGGGGCGAGGCCGTGCCGTGGCCGCTCAGGCTCCTGGAGCTCTTCTTCCGCGCGACGCTCTATCGCCTGGTGCAGGACCGGCTCGGCTTCCTGAGACTGCGCAAGGCCTACACGGCCGGGGCCGCGCTCGGCCCCGACGTCTTCCGCTTCTTCCACGCCCTCGGGATCAACCTCAAGCAGGGCTACGGGCAGACCGAGAGCGGCGGCATCTTCTGCGTCCACCGCGACGGCGACATCCGGTTCGACACGGTCGGCGTCCCGTACCCGGGGACGGAGGTGCGGATCAGCGCCGAGGGGGAGGTCCTCGTCCGGGGTGGTTCGGTCGCCAGGGGCTACTACCGCCGCGACGAGGCCACCGCGACGCTCTTCGAGGACGGCTGGCTGCGCACCGGCGACGCCGGCTACCTCGAGCCCGACGGCCACCTCGTCATCATCGACCGGCTGGCCGACGTGATGCGGACCGGCGGCGGGGTCGTCTTCAGCCCGCAGTTCATCGAGAACAAGCTCAAGTTCAGCCACTTCGTCCGCGAGGCGGTCGTCTTCGGCGACGGCCTGCCGTACATCGCCGCGCTGATCAACATCGATCCGGAGACGGTCGGCAAGTGGGCCGAGGACCGCAAGCTCACCTACACGACCTACGCGGACCTCTCGCAGAAGCCGCCGGTCGGCCGGCTCCTGCTCGAAGAGGTCGAGCGGGTCAACGCGAGCCTCAGGCCGGAGCACCGGATCCGGCGCGTCGCCCTCCTCTACAAGCTCCTCGACGCCGACGACGAGGAGCTGACCCGCACCGGCAAGGTCCGCCGCAAGCTGGTGGCGGAGCGCTACGAGCCGCTCTTCCGGGCGCTCTACGACGGCAGCGCGGAGGTGCCGGTCAAGACCCGCTACCAGTACCAGGACGGCCGCGTAGCGGAGGTCGAGTTGAACGTGACGATCTGGACCGTGGGCGGGGCGCCGGCGGAGGCGGAGGGGGAGCGGAGTGGACTTCCTGCTGCAGCTCGTCGTTAACGGGCTCGTGGTCGGCGCGGTGTACGCCCTGGCGGCGCTCGGCTTCGTCCTCATCTACAAGGCGAGCCGGGTGATCAACTTCGCCCAGGGCGATTTCCTCGCGCTCGGCAGCTTCGTGGCGCTCGCGTTCAGCGAGTCGCTCGGCCTGCCGTTCGGCGCCGCCGTGGCCGCGACGGTCGTCAGCTTCTTCCTGCTGGGCCTCCTGGTCGAGCGGCTCGCGCTGCGACCGCTGATCGGAAAAGAGATCATCGCCGTCATCATGGTCACCATCGGCCTGTCGAGCGTCCTCAAGGGGATCATGTACGTGGTCTGGGGAGCCGGCTACTTCACCTTCCCGACCTTCCTGCCCGACGTGCCGATCGAGATCGGCGGCGTCTTCCTCTCGCCGCTCCACCTCGCCGCGCTCGGCGCCTCGGCGCTCGTCCTCGTCGGGTTCGGCCTCTTCTTCCGGCGGAGCACGCTCGGCGTGGCGATGCGGGCGGTGGCCGACGACCAGCAGGCGGCGCTCTCCCTCGGGGTGAGCGTCCGGCGGATCTTCGGCCTCGC
>DATCKS010000141.1:0-6276 GCA_036562265.1 Thermodesulfobacteriota bacterium
CACCGGGCGGCGTCCCGTCGGGCGAGCCGGTCGATGGCCGCGGCGACGCGCGCCGGGTCGAGTTCGTGGACCTCGACGCCGCGGCCGATTCCCGCGAGCAGCGTGACGGTCAGATCCCCCCCGAGGTGCTCGCGGAACTCGGCGAGACCGTCGAGGACGAGTAGCCGCCCGGCGGCGTCCGTGCGGGCGAGCGCGTCGTCCCACAGGCGGAAGCCGAGCCGCTCGAGGAGGTCGAGAACGCGGTCGCACGCGGCCTCGGGGAGGAGGCCGACGTCGGCCGAGTAGACCGTGTCGATCGCGACCCCGATCGCCACCGCCTCGCCGTGGCGCAGGGCGTCCCCGCCGGCGTAGCCGTTGCCGCCGGCCGCCCGGTTCGCCGTGAGCGACTCGAGCTTGTGCGCCGCCCAGTGCCCGAAGTCGAGCGGGCGCGCGCTGCCGAACTCGAAGGGGTCGCCCGACGTCGCGATGTGGCGCAGGTGGAGGCGGGCGCTCGAGGCGATCAACTCCGCGATCGCGATCCCGTCGCCGGCCGCGAGGCGAGCGGCGTGCGCCTCGATCCACTCGAAGAACGCGGCGTCGCGGATGAGCGCCACCTTGACGGCCTCGCCCATGCCGGCCACGACGTCGCGATGCGGCAGCGTCTCGAGGAACCGGCGGTCGTTGAGGACCGCGAAGGGTGGGGCGAAGGTGCCGAGGAAGTTCTTCTTGCCGAAGGCGTTCACGCCGTTCTTCACGCCGACGCCCGAGTCGCACTGCGCGAGGACCGTCGTCGGCACCCGCACGAGCCTGAGGCCGCGATGGCACGTGGCGGTGGCGTAGCCAACGACGTCCAGGAGCGCCCCGCCGCCCACGCAGACCACGACCGACTGCCGATCCATCGCCAGCGCCTCGAGGCGCGCGTGGAGGCGCGCGACCGAGGCCGGATCGTGCTTCGCAGCCTCGCCCCCCTCGAGCACCTCGGGCGCATCGGCGAGCACCAGCCGGTCGCGGTGCTCCGCCGCGTAGGCCAGGACCCTGTCCGCGAGCCCCGGCCACACCTCGGCCACCCGGCGCTCGAGGACCACGAACAGGCGATGGCGCCGTGTGGGTTCCCTCCGCGTGACCGCGTCGCGCAGCGCGCGGTTGCCCGGGGCGAAGACGTCGGTCGTGAAGTAGACCGGGTAGTCGTACGAAACGTTGATTTGCTGAAGGTGAACCTCGGCCACCTGTTCACCGTCGATCGCGTGCGGGAAGGGGAAGGGCGCCATCCGTGAGATTATACTCCAGCACAGGCGGCGGAACGTCCGACCGCATTGTTGACAGCCGTTCTAGCACTCTATAGACTCCGTTTTATTTCGATCCGCGCCGGTGGCCGCGTGGCCAGCGGCGCGGCGCCGCGCCGCCTGATCGCGGGCACCCTCACCACGCTCGACGCCCTCGCGCGCGTCCCGCCGTCACGTCGGAAGCGCTTCACGAACCACGCGTAACGGAGGTAACTGCATGCGTCGCACGCTCTGGGCTGCAGCTCTCGCGGCGGCCAGCGTCGCGGGAGTCCTGGCGGTCGATCCGGCCTCGGCCGCGGTCGAGGTACGGCTCGAGCCGGTCGCGGAAGGCCTGACGCACCCGCTCATCCTGGTGTCGCCCCCGGACGGGTCCAGGCGGCGGTTCATCGTCGAGCAGACCGGGCAGATCCGCATCCTCGTGCCGAACGGCCGCCTCCTCGACGAGCCGTTCCTCGACATCCGGCACAAGCTCCCGACGCTCCTGTCGGACTTCGACGAGCGGGGCCTGCTCGGCCTGGCGTTCCACCCCGACTACCGGAACAACGGGAAGTTCTACGTCGCCTACAGCACCCACCTGAACGCCAGGGGAGACCCCGGCAAGCAGCTCTGGTGGTCGCACACGAACGTCGTGGCCGAGTACCGGGTCTCGAAGGAGAACCCGAACCGCGCCGACGAGCGTTCGGAACGGGTCATCACGGCCATCGACTGGCCGCAGTTCAACCACAACGGGCACTGGATCGGTTTCGGCCCCGACGGGATGCTCTACATCTCGACCGGCGACGGCGGCTACGCGAACGACTGGGGCATCGGCCACAACGTCACCATGGGGAACGGGCAGGACCTGAACGACCTCCACGGCAAGATCCTGCGCATCGACGTGAACGCGGGCGAGCCGTACGGTATCCCGCCGGACAACCCGTTCGTCGGCCGCAGCGACGCCAGGCCCGAGATCTGGGCGTACGGCTTCCGGAACCCCTGGCGCTGCGCCTTCGACATGGGCGGGGCCCGCGAACTCTTCTGCGCCGACGTCGGGCAGAACAGCTACGAGGAGGTGAACATCGTCCCGAAGGGCGGCAACCTCGGCTGGCGGGTCAGGGAGGGGACCCACTGCTTCGACTACGCGAACCCGAACACCCACCCGACGCAGTGCGAGTCGCAGGGGATGGTCGACCCGATCATCGAGTACCGGAACTGCAACGTGTTCCAGGACTGCAAGGGGATCTCGGTGACCGGCGGCTACGTCTACCGTGGGGCAAGCCAGGCGCTCGCCGGCCGGTACATCTTCGGCGACTGGAGCAAGACCTTCTCGGTCAGGAACGGCAGCCTCTACGTGGCGTCGAAGAACGGCGATCGCTGGGTGATGGAGGACGTCAAGGTTACCAACATGCCGGACTTCAACTCGTACGTCCTCGGCTTCGGGCAGGACGCCGACGGCGAGGTGTACGTGATGACGACCGACATCACCGGGCCGACCGGCAAGATGGACAAGGTCTATCGGATCGTGGCACCGTAAGACCTCGGGAGGGGCCCCGTCGCGGCCCGCCCGGCCGAACCGCCGGGCGCCGCGTCAGGCCGCAGTGAGGTCACACGCTCCGGCGACCGACCCAGGCGGTCGGTCGCCGGAGCGACGTTCGTCGGCCACCACGCACTCCGGAGGGCCCGTGCTCCGTCTCCCCATGCGCGAGGCTGCCGCCGCCGCGGCGCTGGTCGTCGGCCTCTTGGCGGCGGCGCCCCTCTGGCTCGGCGCCGCCGAGCCGGTCACCTTCACGACCGAGTACCTGAACGACCCGGCGAACATCGAGCTGGGCCGCAAGCTCTGGGGAACCCGCTGCGCCTTCTGCCACGGCCGGATGGCGTACCCCGGCAAGGCGCCCAGGCTCGACCCGTCGCGCTACACGCCGGAGTTCGTCTACGACCGCGTGACCAACGGCTTCCGCGGCATGCCGTCGTGGAAGCACGAGTTCAACGAGGCCGAGCGCAAGGCGATCGTCGCCTACGTCATGAGCCCGGACTTCTCGAACTAGGGAGGACGGGCCCGTGCCGAGACCGCTTGCCGCCTGTCTGCTTGCCCTTGCCGGGCGGCGTGCCGCCCAGGCCGGGCGCGACTGGCTCGCCGCGGCGGCCGACCCGGCAGGGGGCGCCGCCGACCGCCCGGCGTTCCTCGCGGCCTTCGCGATCGCCGCCCGTCGCCTCGGCACGGCCCCTCTCGCACCCACGGCGGCCGAGGTCGCGGACCTCGCGGCCGTCGGCGTCGACTGGCCGCTCGACGCCTGGCGGGTCGACGAGACCGGCCGGGCGGCGCTCCTCGCCCTTGCCGGCGAGCGGCTCTCGGAGGGGGAGCATGTGGCCCTCGTGGAGGAGGCCTACCGGCACGGGGACACGCGGGAGCGGCAGGCGGTGCTGCGCGCGCTCCCGCTGCTCGACCGGCCGGCGCGCTTCGTCCCGCTCGGGGTCGACGCCTGCCGCAGTCACGTCCAGCCGGTCTTCGAGGCGATCGCCTGCGAGAACCCGTTCCCGGTGAGGCACTTCCCGGACCTCCACTGGAACCAGATGGTGTTGAAGGCGCTCTTCACGGACGTCCCGCTCGACCGCGTGTTCGGCCTCGCGAGCCGCCGCTCGCCGGAGCTGGCTCGCATGGCGGCCGACTACGCGCGCGAGCGCCGGCTGGCCGGGCGGAGCGTCCCGGCCGATATCGAGCGACTCGTCGCCGGGGTGACGGCTCGAGGGGCGCCTGCGCCGCGCGAGGACGCCGGGAGCGCGTAGAGGCCCGACCCCGGGCAGTGGGAGCTGGCGATGCCGATCTTCGACCCGCACATCCACATGACGTCGCGGACGACCGCGGACTACGAGGCGATGGCCGCGGCGGGCGTCGTGGCGGTGCTCGAGCCCGCCTTCTGGCTGGGACAGCCCCGCACGCACGTGGGGACGTTCGAGGACTACTTCAACACGCTGCTCGGCTGGGAGCCGTTCCGGGCGAGCCAGTTCGGCATCCGCCACGTCTGCGCCCTGTCGCTCAACCCCAAGGAGGCCAACGACCCGCGCGTCGCCGAGGGGGTGATCGACCTCCTGCCGCGCTACCTGGTGAAGGACGGCGTCGTGGCGGTGGGAGAGATCGGCTTCGACGACCAGACGGCGGCCGAGGAGCGGTGGTTCCGGCGACAGCTCGAGCTGGCGCTCGAGTTCGAGTTGCCGGTCCTCGTCCACACGCCGCACCGCGACAAGCGGCGCGGCACCGAACGGAGCCTCGCCATCGTGCGGGAGATGGGCGTCCCCAGCGAGCGCGTGCTCATCGACCACAACACCGAGGAGACGCTCCCCCTCGTCCTCGACGCCGGGTGCTGGGCGGGCCACTCCATCTACCCGCACACCAAGATGGACGAGCCGCGCATGGTGGCGCTCGTCCGGCGCTACGGCCCGACGCGGATCCTCGTCAACAGCGCCGCCGACTGGGGCGTGAGCGACCCGCTCAAGGTGCCGAAGACGGTCGCCGCCATGCGGGAGGCGGGGATCCCCGAGCGTGACATCGAGACGATCGTCTGGCGAAACCCGGTCGCGTTCTTCGCCCAGAGCGGCAAGCTCGACCTCGCCGACGTCGCGGCCCGGCCGCTCGTCGACCAGCGGCGGCTCTTCGAGGGCAACTCGGTCCTGCGCGGTCAGACGCCGCTCGTCGAGACGTGAACCGGGTCGTCGTCCTCAACGTCGTCGGCCTCACGCCCGACCTGATCGGCGAGGCGACGCCGAACCTCGCGGCGCTCGCCCGCGCCGGGGCGATGCGGCCGATCGCCACGGTCACCCCCGCCGTCACCTGCCCCGTCCAGTCGACGTTCCTGACGGGCCTTGCGCCGCGCGAGCACGGCATCGTGGGCAACGGCTGGTACTTCCGCGACCTCTCGGAGGTCTGGTTCTGGCGGCAGTCGAACAGGCTCGTCGCCGGGGAGAAGGTCTGGGAGGCGGCGAAGCGGCGCGATCCGGCCTTCACCTGCGCCGTCCTCTTCTGGTGGTACAACATGTACTCGACCGCGGACGTCACCGTCACGCCGCGGCCGATGTACCCGGCCGACGGGCGCAAGATCCCCGACATCTACACGCAGCCGGCCGGCCTGCGGCCGGAACTCACGGCGAAGCTCGGCACCTTCCCGCTCTTCGAGTTCTGGGGCCCCGCGGCCGGCATCGCCTCGAGCCTCTGGATCGCGGCCGCGGCGCGGCACGTCTACGACGCCCGGCGGCCGACGCTCACGCTGGTCTACCTGCCGCACCTCGACTACGACCTGCAGCGGCTCGGGCCGCGCGACCCCGGGATCCGCAAGGCGCTCGGCGAGATCGACGCGGTGTGCGGGGAGCTGATCGAGCACGTGCGGCGCGACGGCGCGCGCGTGGTGGTGCTGTCGGAGTACGGCATCACCGAGGTCGAGGGCCCCGTGCACGTCAACCGGGTGCTCCGCGAGGCCGGGCTCGTCGCGGTGCGCGAGGAGCTGGGGCGCGAGCTGCTCGACGCCGGGGCGAGCGAGGCGTTCGCCGTGGCCGACCACCAGGTGGCCCACGTGTACGTGCGGCGACCCGAGCGGGTGCGCGAGGTGGCGCGGCTGCTCGAGGGGGTGGCGGGGGTCGATGCGGTGCTCGACGAGGCGGGCAAGCGGGCTTTCGGCCTCGACCATCCGCGCGCCGGCGACCTCGTCGTCCTCTCCCGGGCCGACCGGTGGTTCACCTATTACTACTGGCTCGACGACGCCCGGGCGCCCGACTTCGCTCGCACGGTGGACATCCACCGCAAGCCGGGTTACGATCCGGTCGAGTTGTTCCTCGACCCGGCGCTGCGCGCGCCGAAGGTCAAGATCGCGCTGACCCTCCTCAAGAAGCAGCTCGGCTTTCGCTACCTCATGGACGTGGTCCCGCTCGACGCCGGCCTGGTCCGCGGCTCGCACGGGCGGGTCACCGATCGCATCGAGGCCGGTCCGCTCTTTCTCGAGAGCGAGCCGACCGAACCGGCGGCGGCGGGGCCGCTGCCGGCGGCCGC
>DATCKS010000143.1:0-13062 GCA_036562265.1 Thermodesulfobacteriota bacterium
CGGTAGAGGTGGTCGAAGTCCTCGAGCAGCCCGAAGTCGAACGCCTCCTTGACGTACGGGTCGGGCTCCATCCGCGCGAGGTACGCGGTCAGCTCGATCGCCACCTGATCGTACGCGATCGTCGTCTCGAGGACGCTCTGATCGGCCGGGTTCAGCCAGTTGACCGTGACCTGCTGCTGGTGCTCGGCGCGGCGCACGGCGGTGGCCCATCCGCTGAGGTCGCGGTCGGTCGAGTGGCGCGCGAACGCGTGCAGGAAGCCGGTCGCCTCGTTCTCGATGCCGTTCATGAGGATGACGCGGCAGCGGGTGAAGGCGTCGACCTCCTGCTTGCGGTAGGGGTGATGGACCATCTGCGTCCAGGTGCGGAACTGCCTTTCGAGGGGGGTGCCCTTCTCCTTGAAGGGGTTCATGGCCATAGGCCGTCTCCTTCTCGTGCCCGGCGTTCGCGAACGCGAGGCGGTACGCGACGGATGCGGCCTTGCGGGCTGCAGCGAGCGTGCCCTGTGGGCGGAAGCGGTGGGAGGCGGGGATCCGGCCGGCGCTCGGGACGGCGCCGGCCTTCGTCGACTACCGATTCCCGGCGCGGACCTCGAGGCCGAGCTTCGGGGGACGTGCGAGCGTCTGGAAGACGACGCAGTACCGTTCGGTGAGCCTCGTGAGCGTGTCGATCCGATCCTGCGGCTCGTCGGTGTCGAGGTCGAACCGCAGGCGGATCTCCCGAAAGCCGACCGGCGCCTCCTTCGAGACGCCGAGCGTGCCGCGGAAGTCGAGGTCCCCCTCGGCCGAGACCGTGCCGCCGCGCAGGTGCATGCCGAGCGCCGTCGCCACCGCCTTGAGCGTCACGCCGGCGCAGGCCACGAGCGCCTCGAGCAGCATGTCGCCCGAGCAGGCCTGCAGGCCGCTGCCCCCGGTGGCGGGGTGAAGGCCCGCCTCGACGAGGGCCCGGCCCGTGTCCACCTTGCAGGCGATCCCCTCGCCGTCGAGGGTGCCCTTCGCGCGCAGCGTGATCATCGCCGCCGCGGGGTCGGCCTTGTAGCGCTCCTTGAGGGGCGCCTGCAGCGCCCGCAACTCGTCGGCGTTCATCGTGGTCTCCTCATGCGCCGAGGCCCGTCGCCCCGACGGGGAAGGGCTCGTCGCCTTCGGGTCGCATCGTCCGGTTCAGCTCGATCAGGAGGCGGCGCTTCCACTCGTGGAAGTCGCGCTGGGCCCGGTCGCGGGGCCGGGCGAGCGGCGGCTCGACGATCGTCCGCACCCGGCCGGGGTCGGGCTGCATCACGACGATCCGGTCGCCCAGCATGAGCGCCTCCTCGATGTCGTGCGTCACGAGCAGCATCGTCGGCCCGTCGTAGGCCCACAGCTCGAGCAGGTGCTCCTGGAGGTCGTAGCGGGTGAGCGCGTCGAGGGCGCTGAAGGGCTCGTCGAGCAGGAGCACCTCGGGCCTCCCCACCAGGGCCCGCGCCAGGGCGACGCGTTGCGCCTGCCCCCCCGACAGCTCGCGCGGCCAGTGCCGCGCGTAGCCCGCAAGACCGACGCGCGCGAGCGCCTCCGAGACCCGCGTCCGGCGCTCGGCCGCCGGCAGGTGGCGGATGCCGAAGGCGACGTTCTGCTCGATCGTGAGCCACGGCATGAGCCGCGGCTCCTGGAAGACGACGCCGATCTCGGGGCGGGGTTCGGTGACGGGGGTGCCGTTCAGCTCCACGCGGCCGGCCGTCGGGGTGTCGAGGCCCGCGATGAGCCGCAGGAGGGTGCTCTTGCCGCAGCCCGAGCCGCCGACGATGCAGACGATCTCGTGCGGCTTGACCGTGAGGTCGAAGCCCTCGAGGGCGAGCCGCCCGTTGGGGTACCGTCTGGCGAGCTGCGAGAGCACGAGCACGGGCGCGCCTCCTACTCGGCCGGTCTGAAGGCGTCCTGCCAGCGCAGGAAGCGGCTCGAGACCGAGGCGAGGAGCTGGTCGGTGAGCTTCCCCAGAAGGGCGAAGGCCACGATGGCGGCGAGGATGGTGGCCGGCCGCCCGGTCATCTGCCCGTCGACGAGGAGGAAGCCGAGTCCCGCCTCCGCCCCCATGAACTCCGCCGCCACGACGAACATCCACCCGAGGCCGAGGCCGGCGCGCAGCGCGATCAGGTAGGTCGGCAGCGCCGCCGGCAGGAGCACGCGCGCGATCATCTCCCGGTGCGAGAAGCGGAAGACGCGCGCCACCTCGACGAGCTTGCGGTCCACGCCCATGATGGCGCCGGAGAGCGCGAGGTAGATCGGAAAGAAGACGCCGACGGCGATGAGGGTCACCTTCGACGTCTCGAAGATGCCGAACCAGAGGATGAAGAGCGGCACCCAGGCGATCGAGGGAATGCTGCGCAGCGCCTGCAGCGTGGGGTCGAGGAGCCGGCGCGCGAGCGGAAAGTAGCCGGTGAGGGCGCCGAGGACGGTGGCCGCGAGCACGCCGAAGACGAAGCCGGCCGCGACCCGCCAGAGGGTGGCCAGGACGTGATCGCGAAGCTCGCCCGTCCTGGCGAGGTCCCAGAGCGCGCCGGCGACCGTCAACGGGGTCGGCAGGAGGCGGCCGTCGGCGAGCCCCGCGGCGACCGCCGCCTCCCATCCGGCCGCGAGGCCGACCGGCACGATGAGACCGAGGAGCCACCGGCCGCGCGGCCGGCCGGCGGTCACCTGGGCGCCGGGCTCCGCGAGCGCGCCGCGGGTCGCCTCGGCCTTCACCGCACCCCCAGCTTCCGCACGAACGACGGGTCGATCAGGTCCTCCACGGCCCTGGCGACGTCGACGTGCGCGGGGATCACGCCGGCCTTCTGGAGCGCGAGGCCGGCCTCCTCGATCGTCTTGCGCTGGCGATCGCCGATGGCGGCGGTCGAGAGGTCCGTCCGCTCGAGCTGTCGCGCCGCCACGGCGTCGGACTGCCTGGTCTGCGCGGCCAGGAGCCGGCGCAGGTCGTCCGGGTGCTCGCGGGCCCACGCGCGAGCCCGCTCGTAGGCCCGGATCACCGTCAGGACCAGGTCCGGGTGCTCGGCGGCGAACGCCTCCCGCGTGTTGAGCACGCCCCACGTGTTGAGGTCGGCGTTGCGGTAGAAGAGCCGCGCGCCGCTCTCGAGTTCCGACTGGGCCATCATCGGGTCGAGGCCGGCCCACGCGTCCACGTCCCCCTTCTCGAGGGCGAGCCGGCCGTCCTGGTGCTGGAGCAGGACGACCTTCACGTCCCGCTCCGAGAGCCCGTGGTCGGCGAGCGCCCGCATGAGGAAGATGTGGGGGTCGGTGCCCCGCGTGGCGGCGATCCGCTTCCCCTTGAGATCGGCCACCGTCCGGATCGGCGAGTCCTTGCGCGTGACGAGCGCCGTCCACTCCGGCCTCGAGTAGACGTAGATCGACTTGACCGGCTGGCCGTTGATCCGGGCGAGGAGCGCCGCCGCGCCGGCCGTGGAGCCGAAGTCGAGGCTGCGCGCGTTGAGGAACTCGAGGGCCTTGTTCGAGCCGAGCGAGAGGACCCAGCGGACCTTGATCCCCTCCTTCGCGAGCATCTCCTCGAGCCAGCCCTTCTCCTTGAGGACGAGGCTCGTCGGGCTGTAGTAGGCGTAGTCGACGCGGATCTCGGACGGCCTGTCCGCCCAGGCGGCGGACGCCGGGCCGATCGCGGCCGCGGCGGCGAGCGCGATCAGGACCCCTCTGCGCGTGGCGTGTGTCATCGGTCTCTCGTCTCCAGTCGTGGGCCGGGCCCGGGTGAAACGGCGACGCCCCCGGTGGCCTCGCGCGGAGGTCCGGGGGCGTCGTGACGAGAACCGCTCTCGAAGACTGCCGGACGGCCGCGCGCGGCGACGCGCGGGCGGGCCGTGCGGTTCGTGGCCCTGTTACGCCACCTCGCCGCAGGCCGGCCCGCGCATGGGCATGCAACACGTGCACATCGGGCGGCACGCAGTGCGGCGGTTCCGGGCGGGGGTGGCAGGCATGGGCAGCTTCGACTCCTGGCGGCCCATCATGGCGGGCGGCCGCTCCCCTGTCAAGACGCCGGGCGGGCCCTCCAAGCCTCTTGGCGCCGGGGCGGCCGCCTGTTAGGCTGACCGCGCTGGCCAACTACGCGACGACAGGGAGGCGATCATGGCGGGACTCTTCGGCTTCTGGAACTGGCAGACGCGTCAGCCGGGCGCCGGCGAGCGGACGATCGCGGCCTGGGTGATCCTCCTGGCCGCCCTCGCGTCCACGGCGGCCCTCATCCTCGGGGTCGCCGGCCTGATGTTCACGCTGTTCCCCGCTCACTGAGCGCCGCGGGGGAGGCGCTACCTCGGCGTGAGCGGCGGCTCGTCCATGAGGCCCACCTGCTCGCGCAGCTCGCCGATCCGGTCCCGCCAGTAGCGGTGGGTGTTGAACCAGGGGAAGGCCGCGGGGAAGGCGGGGTCGTCCCACCGTCGGGCGAGCCAGGCCGAGTAGTGGATCATGCGCAGGGTCCTGAGCGCCTCGACGAGGTGCAGCTCGCGCGCATCGAACTCGAAGAAGGCCCTGTAGCCGGCGAGCACGTGGCCGAGCTGCCGCTCCATGGCGGCGCGGTCGCCCGAGAGCAGCATCCAGAGGTCCTGCACCGCCGGCCCGGTCCGCGCGTCGTCGAAGTCCACGAAGTGGGGGCCGTCGTCGGTCCAGAGGACGTTGCCCGCGTGGCAGTCGCCGTGTAGCCGGATCTGCCGCACGTCGCCGGCGCGGTCGTAGGCGCGCCGGACGCCGTCGAGGGCCCGGCCGACGACGTCCGTCCAGGTGTCGACGAGGTCCGGCGGGATGAAGCCGTGCGCGAGCAGGTAGTCGCGCGGCTCCTCGCCGAAGCTGGCCAGGTCGAGCACGGGCCGGTGCCGGAACGGCTCCCGTGCGCCGACCGCGTGGATCCGCGCGACGAAGCGCCCCATCCACTCGAGCGTCTTCGGGTCCTCGAGTTCGGGCGCCCGGCCGCCCCGCTTCGGGAACACGGCGAAGCGGAACCCGTGCGCCTCGTGCAGCGTCCGGCCGTCGATCGCGAGGGCCGTGACGACCGGCAACTCGTGATCGGCCAGCTCCCGCGTGAAGGCGTGCTCCTCGAGGATCGCCGCGTCGCTCCAGCGCCCCGGCCGGTAGAACTTGGCGACGACGGGGGGCCCCTCCTCCATCCACACCTGGTACACGCGGTTCTCGTAGCTGTTGAGCGCGAGCAGGCGCCCGTCACCGCGAAGCCCGACGGCGTCGAGGGCGTCCAGCACCGTATCGGGCGTGAGACCGGCGTAGGGGTGCGGCGCGGCCGATTCCATACCGAACATTGTACGCGCTCGGCGCCGTTCGGCTCGTGCGAACCCTTGCGGCCTCCGCGACGAAGCCCCTGCCTGTTGCCTTCGCCGCAACCGGATGGCTATAAGACGCCGGTCCCCGTCGACCGGAGGAGACCGGATGTCGAGCCCAACGCCGCGTGCCACGGATCACGTCGGCGCCGGCGGCGCCGGGTCGAGAGACGCCCTCGTCGCCGACATCATCATCGCCAACGCCCCCGATCCGGTGTTCGTGTCGGACCTCGAGGGGAAGATCCTGAAGGCCAACGACGCCGTCTCGACGCTTCTCGGCTTCCGCCAGGACGAGGTGCTCGAGCAGTCGCTGTCGCGCTTCATCAGCCCCGAGGAGACGCGGGAGTTCACGGCAGCCTTACGCGAGGTGGTCGAGCGCGGCGTCACGCGCAACGCCCGGCTCAATCCCAGGAGCGCTTCGGGCGAGGTCATCCCGACCACCCTCAACGCCTCGGCGCTTCGCGACCCCGACGGCAACGTCATCGGCGTCATCGGCATCCTGCGCGACATGCGGGAGCTGGACAAGGCGCGCGCCTACGCCGAGAGCCTCATCAAGAACGCGCCCGATCCGGTCTTCGTGTCGGACCTCGAGGGGAAGATCCTCCAGGCCAACGACGCCGTCTCGGCGCTCCTCGGCTTCAGGCCCGACGAGCTGATCGAGCAGTCGCTGTCGCGGATCCTGTCGCCGAAGGAGACGCGGGAGTTCACCGCGGCCCTGCGCGAGGTGGTCGAACGGGGCGTGACGCGGAACGTCGTCCTCAACCCGGGGACCGCCTCCGGCGAGGTGATCCCGACCAGCCTCAACGCCTCGGCGCTGCGCGATCCCGACGGCAAGGTCATCGGCGTCATCGGCATCCTGCGCGACATGCGGGAGCTGGACAAGGCGCGCGCCTACGCCGAGAGCCTCATCAAGAACGCGCCCGATCCGGTCTTCGTGTCGGACCTCGAGGGGAAGATCCTCCAGGCGAACGACGCCGTTTCGGCGCTCCTCGGCTTCCGCCAGGACGAACTCCTCGAGCAGTCGCTGTCGCGTTTCATCAGCCCAGAGGAGACGCGGGAGTTCACGGCGGCCCTCCGCGAGGTGGTCGAGCGGGGCGTCACGCGCAACGCCCGGCTCAACCCCAGGAGCGCCTCGGGCGAGGTGATCCCGACGACCCTCAACGCTTCGGCGCTGCGCGATCCCGACGGCAAGGTCATCGGCGCCATCGGCATCCTGCGCGACATGCGCGCCTACGAGCAGGTCGTGCGCGACCTCGAGGCGTCGAAGATGGAGCTGCAGGAGAAGATCCTCGACCTCGAGAAGTTCGAGGAGGTGGTCGTCGGCCGGGAGCTGAAGATGATCGCCCTGGAGAAGGAGGTGGAGCGGATGCGGGCCGAGCTCGAGAAGGTCAGGGCGGAGCGAGCCAGGGCCTGATGCCCGCCGATCGACCGGAGCACGGCCGGCGCGCCCGTTCGCTCTGCCCGTCGCGGCTCGCCGAGGAGAACCGGCGCCTCCGCGAGCAGGTGCGGGCGCTCGAGCAGCGCCTTCGCCGGCGCGACGAGCAGCGGCGGGCGATGCTCCACATCATGAGCGACCTGCACGAGACGACCGCCGAGGTGCGGCGGCGCGAGCAGGAGCTTCGGGACAAGCAGGAGCAGCTCGTCCAGGCGGCCAAGCTGGCCACGCTCGGGGAGCTGACGACCGGCGTCGCGCACGAGCTGAACAACCCGCTCAACAACATCGGCCTCTTCGTCGGCAACGCCATCGACCAGGTGGAGATGGGCCTCGAGGACAGGGGGCGGGTCCTCGGCGAGCTGCGCAAGGCGATGCAGCAGGTCCGCAAGGCGACCGAGATCATCTCCCACCTGCGCACCTTCGGGCGCGCCGCGCCGGCGACGCGCGGGCCGATTGCCATCAACGACGTCATCGAGCGAGCGTTGTCGCTCGTGCAGGAGCAGTTCCGGCTGCGGCAGATCGAGGTGGCGCTCTCGCTCGGCCCGCCCGACGCGCGGGTCGTCGGCAACGCGATCCAGCTCGAGCAGGTGGTCATCAACCTGCTCACGAACGCGCGCGACGCCGTGGCCGCCTCTCCGAGGAAGCTGATCTCGATCACCGGGACGGCCCGCGACGGGGTCGCGACGCTGGCCGTCGAGGACACCGGCCCCGGCATCCCGAAGGGGCTCGAGCGGCGGATCTTCGACCCCTTCTTCACGACCAAGGAGGTGGGCGCCGGGACCGGGCTCGGGCTGTCGATCACGTACGGGATCGTCAAGGCGCACGAGGGGACCATCCGCGTCGTGACGCGGCCTGGCGCCGGGGCGACGTTCGTCGTCGAGCTGCCTCTGGCCGGCGGCGCTTGAGGAGGAGAACGACGCGTGACGCCCTCCCGCATCCTCCTGGTGGACGACGATCGGGCCCTGCTCCAGGCGCTCCCCGAGCTGCTCCGGCTGCGCATGCCGTGGGTCGCCGCCGACACGTGCGACGATGCGGCCGCGGCGCTCGAGCGGCTCTCGACCACCGACTACGAGGTGATCGTCACCGACGTGAAGATGCCCGGCATCGACGGGCTCGCGCTCCTGCGCGAGATCCGGGCGAGGCGGCCGGAGACGCCGACGCTCCTCATCACCGGGCACGGCGAGCACGACCTCGCGGTGCGGGCGCTCCGCGGGGGCGCGTACGACTTCGTGCAGAAGCCGGTCGATCGGGACTACTTCGTCGCCTCGCTCGCGCGGGCCATCCGGACGCGGCAGCTCTCCCGCGAGGTCGAGCGGCAGCGGGCGGCGCTCGCGCACCACGCCGGCCAGCTCGAGCGGATCGTCGAGGCGCGCACGCGACAGCTCCTCGAGGCGAACGCGGCCAAGGACCGCCTCCTGCGGCGCGAGCAGGAGGCAAGGGCGGCGGCCGAGGCGGCGCAGCGCAGCCTCGCCTTCCTGGCAGAGGCGAGCGCCAGGCTCGCGGGCTCGCTCGACTACCGGGCGACGCTCACGAGCCTGGCCGAGCTCGTCGTCCCGGCGCTGGCCGACTGGTGCGCGGTCGACGTGGTGGAGGAGGGCCAGTCGATCCGGCCGCTGGCGGCGGTCCACGTCGACCCGGCCCTGGCCGACCTCGTGCGGGACGCGCGGCCGGGCGGCCCGGCCGCGCCGGGAGCGCCCCACGGCGTGCGCCGCGTGGTGGAGACCGGGCGCGCCGAGCTCGTCCCGGAGGTGTCGGACGCGATGCTCGAGGCCTCGGCGCGAGACGAGGCGCACTACCGGCGCCTCTGCCGGCTCGGCTGCGCGTCGTACATGGCCGTGCCGCTCATCGCGCGGGGGCGGACGCTCGCCGTGATGACGCTCGCGACGGCCGACTCCGGCCGCCGCTACGGTCCGGCCGACCTCGCGCTTGCCGAGGAGGTGGCGCGTCGGGCCGCCCTCGCCGTCGACAACGCCCGGCTCTACCAGGAGGCGCAACGGGCCGTCCGCGCGCGCGACGCCTTCCTCGCGCGCGCCTCCCACGAGCTGCGCACGCCGCTGACCTCGGCCCTCGGGACCGTCCGGCTCCTCCAGCGGAACCTGACCGATCGGCCGAGGGAGGACAGCGCCGTCCTCGTCGACATCGCCTGCCGGAACCTGGGCGTCATGGCGACCCTGGTCGACGACCTCCTCGACGCCTCGAAGCTCGGCCTCGGCCGCGAGACGCTCACCATCGAGCCGGTGGCCGTGGCGGAACTCGTCCACGCCGGCCTCGAGGTCGTCGGCGAGCAGGCGCGCGAAAAGGGGGTCGCCCTGCAGGTCGCCGTCCCCGACGAGCTTCGCGTGCGGGCCGATCGGATCAAGCTCGAGCAGGTCCTCGTGAACCTCCTCGTCAACGCGATCAAGTTCACGCCCGGGGGCGGGACCGTGGCGGTGGAGGCGAAGGCCGAGCCGGACGCCGTGACGATCCGGGTGCGCGACTCCGGCGAAGGGCTCGCCCGCGAGCACCTCGAGTCGATCTTCGAGCCGTTCGTCCAGGCCTCGCCCGCCGCCGCCTCCGGCCGCGCCGGCCGGCGCCACCCGCCGCGCCAGCGCGGCAGCGGCCTCGGGCTCGCCATCTGCCGCCAGATCGTCCACCTCCACGGCGGAGCGATCTGGGCCGAGAGCGACGGGCCGGGCCGCGGCAGCACCTTCAGCGTCCGCCTCCCCCAGTCCGCCGCGCCCGGCCGGGAAACCGCATCCTCCGCCGTCGGCTTCTGACCCCACTGCGCGTCTAGAGCGCGAGCATGAAGAGGCCGGAGAGGAGGAGGACGAGCGCCCAGAGGAGGTCGAGGTTCACCCAGGCCCGGCGCAGGACGCCGAGGCCGAAGCGGTCGAAGACCGCCAGGGCGATCACCCCGGCGACGGCGAGCATCGCGACGGTGTGGATCCCCACGGCCGCTGCCGCCGCCGCGGCCGAGCCGAACGCCGGCAGCGGCGCCGACGCGTGCCCGGCGTGGCCGGATGGTGCGGGCGTGCCCGAGGTGCCCGGCGCCGCCGCGCCGAGTGCGAGGAGCGCCGGCATGGCCATGAGCCCGGCGCCGTGGACCGACGACGCGAGGAACGACCAGAGGACGAGGCCGGCGAAGCCGACACGCATGCCGGCCCGCGCCTTGTGGCGGACGCCGCGTACCAGCCGGTAGCCGCCGAAGGCGACGAGGACGCCGGCCACGCCGAGGCGTACGGTACGCTCGTCGAGGGCGCCCCGCGCGGCCGCCACCAGGGCGGCCGTTGCGGCAAGCGAGGCGGCGTGCCCGATGGCGATCGGCACGAGCGCCCTCGCGACCGCCCCCCGGTCCCGCTCCTGGAGGCCCAGGCCGACCGCGAAGAGCCAGCCCATCGCCGGGTTGAGCCCGTGGAAGGCGCCGAGCAGCACGAGCGTCACCCAGGGCCAGAGGTCGACCACGCCGCGTCAGGGGAAGCAGAACGAGTCGGACGACGCGTCTCCCCCCTCGAGCCGGACCTGGTGCGGCCGGTATCCCGGCGGGGTTTCGAGGAAGAACCGCCGGTCGAACGAGAGGCCGCCGTTCGGATCGGCGTCGAGCTTCACCGTCCAGCCCGCGATGCCGTCCGGGTAGAACTGGCCGTCCCAGGCGCCGTAGAGCGAGTTCGTGACGTAGACGCGCCGGCCGTCGCGGCTCACCTCGACCATCTGCGGGCCGCCGTTCCGTGGCGTCGGCGACGCCGGATGCGGCGCGTGGCGGGCGATGCCGCCTATGTGGACCGAGCCGGTCAGCGTCGGGTTCAGCGGATCGGAGACGTCGTATTGCCGCATCTCGCCCGTCCCCCAGCACGAGACGTACAGGAAGCGGTCGTCGAGCGACAGGTCGATGTCGGTCACGAGCGGCGGCGCCGCCTTGAAGCCCTGGAGCAGCGGCGGCAAGAGCGCCGGGTCGGCCGGCTCGGCCGGGATCTCGATGACCTTCTGGACGTGGAACGTGCCGCCGGAGAGGTACCAGAGCCAGATCGACGAGGAGAGGTCCTCGAGGCTGACGGTGACGCCCGCGAAGCCGTACACCCGGGTCGGGTCGTGCGCGGGCCGAAGCTCGAGCACGAGCTGCTGGGCGTCGCCGAGGTCGAGCGTCTGCAGGTGACGCCGCCGCCTGAGGTCGAAGACGTGCAGCCGCTTGCCGTACTTGCCGGCGAGCAGGAGTTCGGGCACCAGGCCCCCCTCGATCATGTTCGGCGTGCCCCACTCGCTCGTCACCATCGTGTCGTACCCGAGGTGCCAGGCGAAGTCGTAGGCGAAGTACTGGGGACCGCGGTCCACTTCGAAGCGCCCGAGGACGTCGAAGGCGTCGTGGTCGAGCACGAAGACGCCGCCGGGGCCGTCTCCCTCGGGGTTGCCGAGGGCGCTCACGTAGATGCCGTCCGGGCCGCAGTGGAGCGTGTGCGGCCGCGAGTAGCCGGTGCGCCTCGCCACCTCGCCGGCCTCGATCACCTTCACCAGGCTCGGCCGCCTCGGATCGGGGCGGGTGTCGACGACGTGGATGCGCGACGAGCGGAGCCCCGGGAGGATCAGGTAGCGGCGCTCGACGTGCGGGTGAGGCGCGTACGGGCAGAGGGCGGAGCTGCAGGCGTTCCAGCCGAAGTGGTGCAGCTCGTCGCCGATGTTCGGCATGTCGAGCTGCCCGACCGTGCGGCCGTACGTCGACGAGGCCGGGTCGACGTCCACGACGGCGAGGGCGTCGGGCCGGCTGCCGTCGACGTCGATCATCGCCACGTAGGCCAGCCGTTCCGGGGGCGCCTCCATGGCCATGCGGGCCGACGGATAGAAAGTTGGGTCGGGTCGGAAGATGGCCATGTCGTGGTCCTCCTCGATTCGACCATACGCCTCCCGCACGGGTGGAACAACGAACAAGTGGAGAAATCTCCGGCGACGTGGATTGGGCAGGCGCCCGGTACGGTTCGTGTAGCGTTTCGACGCCTTGCCCGTCGCACGGGGCGACACGGCGCGCCGCCGCGGACGGGCCAGGAGGAATGCCATGCATCCCGCCTCATCGAAGCGCCGGCTCGCGGCGGCGATCACCGCGACGGGCGTGCTCGTCGCGACCGGGGTGGTCACGGCATGGGGCCAGACGAGCGGGACGGCAACGCCCGACCAGCCGGGACAGCTCGACGTCCCCGGCAAGGGTCCGGCGCAGCCGGAGGCGTTGCCGGGTCAGCGGACGCAGCCGGGCGACACCCAGAAGACCGGCCCCCTCAAGGAAGAGGCCGTCCGGCAGGGCACGAGCGGAACGACCGACGACAGGCTGGCCGCCTACGTCAAGGCCCGACAGCAGCTCGAGCGCGACGATCCGAGCATGCGGCGCGCGCTCGAGGCGGGGGACTTCGCCGGACGGATGGACACCATCCGGGCGGCCCTCAGGGGCTCGCAGATGACCCCCGAGGAGTTCGTGCAGATGCACGAGCAGGTGCAGCGCGACCCGGCGCTCAAGGCCCAGGTCGAGGCGCAGCTCGGCGCAGCCTCCGGTACGTCGGGCGCAGCACGCGGCACCGGCGCGCCGCATCCGGCCGGCGGCGCCGAGGTCCCCGCGGGAGCCGCGAGCCCGCAGTAGATCGCCCTCGACACGACGGGAACATTCCGGGTTCGCCGGGCGTCGAATTATGTGTAGCAGGGAGACGTCGGGGTCCCCCGGCGCCGGGCTCTCGTCGAGGGGAGCGCAGGTGGACGCCGTACGGCATGCCGCGTTCGGTGAGGAGGTGCTCCGGCACGTCGACCGGCTCTACCGCTACGCCCGGCTGCTCACGCACGACGCCGCGTGGGCCGAGGACCTCGTCCAGCAGACGATTCTGCAAGCCTACGAGCACGCCGAGCAGCTCCGACCGGAAGGCAAGTGTCGAGGCTGGCTCTTCGCCATCCTGCGGAACCTCCACCGCACGGCGTGCCGACGACCCGGCCCCGGCACCTCGGCGCCGATCGCGAGAGTGATCGGCGCGCTCCCCACCGTCGAGGCGGAGCTCTACCCGCCGCCGCTCACCCCGGAGACGCTCGTACAACGGGAGCTGACCATCGAGACGCTCGAGCGCGCGATCGTCGCGTTGCCGACCCCGTACCGGGAGATCCTGATCCTCGTGGACCTCGAGGAGCTGACGTACGAGGAGGTGGCCCTCGTGGTGGAGTGCGCGGTCGGGACGGTCAAGTCGCGGCTCTACCGGGCGCGAAACCGCCTGCGCGCCCGTCTCCTCGCCGAAACCGCCCCGGACCTGCCCGTTCGAAAGGTGGGGCCGTGAGGAGGCGGCCTTCGGTCGTGGGCTGCGCGCGGGCGGCGCGGTGGCTCTACCCGGCACTCGACGG
>DATCKS010000381.1:0-2417 GCA_036562265.1 Thermodesulfobacteriota bacterium
AGCTCCTCCTGCTCCTCCGGCGTGAGCACGCCGAACTCCTCCACGATCGCCGCGAGCTGCTCCGGGAAGAGCCGCTCGATGAAGCGGCGCCCGGCGGGCGTCAGGCTCACGATCACGCAGCGCGCATCCTCCCCCGAGCGCCGCCGCTCGACGAGGCCGCGCGCCTCGAGCTGCTTGACGACGAGGGTGACGTTCGGTCGGCTGGTGAAGAGCTTGGCCCCGAGCTCGTACTGCGGCAAGGGACCGAGGTGCAAGAGCGTCTCGAGGACCCCGAACTGGTTCTCGGTGAGCCCCTTGCGCGCGAGCGGCCGCTCGAGCCGCGCCCCCACCGAGAGGGCGCAGCGCATGAGCGTGATGTAGGCGTTGAGCGCCCGAACCTCGGTCGGCGTCCCCCGATAGTGCGTTCCCACGAAAAGCAGGTTGACAGCCGATACGTCAGGAGTCAATTATTTAGAGCAAAATGATTTGGCGCTGAATCGTTCGGCGCCGTTGCGACAGGGAGTCTGGCCATGACGCGTCTGCTCTACATCGAGGCCTCGCCGTGCCGGGACGGCTCGCGATCGGCCGAGGTCGCCCGGGCCTTCCTCGACGCCTACGTCGAGGCCCATCCGGCCGACAGGGTCGAGACGCTGAACCTCTGGGACGCGCCGCTGCCCGCGTTCGACGGCAACGCGGCGGCGGCGCGGTACGCCGCCGCCGGTGGTCTACCCCACACGCCGGCCCAGGCGGCGGCCTGGGAGCCGATCCGGGAGACGTTCGAGCGCTTCCGGTCGGCGGACAAGTACCTCTTCAGCGTCCCCATGTGGAACTTCGGCATCCCCTACGTGCTCAAGCACTACGTCGACGTCCTGACCCTGCCTGGGCTCGCGTTCCGGTACGCCCCGGACACCGGCTTCGAGGGGCTCCTCGAAGGCCGCAAGGCGGCGGTCGTCTACGCCCGGGCCGGCGCGTACGCCCCCGGCAGCGGCGCCGAGGCGCTCGACCTGCAGCGCCCGTACATGGAGACCTGGCTCAGGTTCATCGGCATCCTCGAGGTCGAGGCGATCGTGGTGGAGCCAACCATGGGAGACCCGGCGGTCGTCGACCGGGCGAGGGCGGCGGCGCGGCGGGCCGCCGTCGACCTCGCGCGGCGGTTCTGAGCCATGGCCTGGGTTCTCCTCCTCCTTGCGGGGTTGCTCGAGATCGGGTGGGCCATCGGGCTCAAGTACACGACCGGCTTCACCCGCTTCTGGCCGAGCGTGGCCGCGGTCACGAGCGCGGTGGTGAGCTTCGTGCTCCTCTCGTACGCGCTCCGGAGCCTGCCGGTCGGCACGGCCTACGCGGTCTGGGTGGGGATCGGCGCCGCGGGGGTCGCCGTGCTCGGCATCCTGCTCTTCCACGAACCGGCGACGCCGATGCGCCTCTTCTGCATCGCGCTGGTCATCCTCGGCATCGTCGGCCTGAGGCTCGGCCACGGCGGCGGGTGAGGGCGGCCGATTGACGCCCCCTGGCGCGGGCGGTAGCATGGTGTCGACATATCGCTAGGGGAGTGCTCGCGGCCCGACGCGGCCGTCCGCACTGAGAGTCCCGCGGAGGGACGACCCTTCGAACCTGATCCGGGTCATACCGGCGTAGGGAAGCGACCTGAATCCAGTTGAGGAATCAAGCCGTGTCCCAGCCGGGCACGGCTTTTTTCGTTGGAGCGACGCGCGTGGAGCTGACCATCACCCTGAACGGCGAGCCGTACACGCTCGAGGGGCCGGCCACCCTCGCCACGCTCCTCGAGCGGCTTCGAATCCACCCGCAGACCGTCGCGGTGGAACTGAACCAGGACATCGTCCGGCGCGACCGCCTGGCCGAGACGCCGCTTGCCGACGGCGACACGGTCGAGGTCGTGCGGATGATCGGCGGAGGCTAGACCATGCACGACCCCTTCCGCCTGGCCGGCCGCGAGTACCGCTCGCGCCTCATCGTCGGCACCGGCAAGTACGCCACCATGGAGCAGATGGTCGAGGCGCTCGACGCCTCGGGGACCGAGATCGTCACGGTGGCGATCCGGCGCGTGAACCTCGCCGACCGCTCCCAGAAGTCGCTCCTCGACTACCTCGACCTCTCGCGATACACGCTCCTGCCGAACACCGCCGGCTGTTACACCGCCGAGGAGGCGGTGCGCGTGGCGCGGCTCGCGCGCGAGGCGACCGGTTCGAACCTCATCAAGCTCGAGGTCATCGGCGACCAGCGGACCCTCTTCCCCGACAACGAGCAGACCGTCGCCGCCGCGAAGCAACTCGTGCGGGAAGGCTTCACGGTCCTCCCCTACTGCCTCGACGACCCGGTCGTCTGCCGGAAGCTCGAGGAGGTCGGCTGCGCCGCCGTCATGCCGCTCGCGGCGCCGATCGGGTCCGGCCTCGGCATCAGGAACCCGCACAACATCCGGA
>DATCKS010000146.1:0-1506 GCA_036562265.1 Thermodesulfobacteriota bacterium
CGGCGTCCGCGTCACGGCCGTGGCGCCGGCCGGCCGCGACGGTGACATCTGGTATACGCGCGAGGGGCGCGTTTCCGTCGAGGGGGAGGCGCCTCGCGGCGCGATGGTCGAGGTGCTGCGCCCCGACGGGTCGCTCGCGGCGAGCGACCGCGCCGACGACGCCGGCCTCTTCCGCATCGACGGCCTCGCGCTCGAGAGCGACCGGGTCACGTTCGACCTGCAGGCGCGCATGCCGGGTCGGGCGCCCGGGCCGGCAACGCCGCTCGCCCTCGTGCGCCGCGTGACGCCGCCCGACCCCTTCGAGGTCGACGAAACCCCGGCCGTGACCAACGCCCTCGACGTCGAGGTCGCAGGTCGCGCGGAGCCGGCGATCCCGGTGATCGTGCGGGTCGAGGGGGGCGCCGCGCCGGTCGAGGTGCGCAAGGCGGCCGGCCAGGCGCGCTTCGTCGTGACCGTGCCGCTCGACCGTGACCGCACGCACGCGCTCGCCATCACCGCGGCCGACCTCGCCGGCAACCGCGCCGGCCCGGTCGGCCGGACCGTCACCCAGGACTCGACCGCGCCGCCGCCGCCGACGCTCGTCTCGTCGCTCGTCTCGGCCCCGCGAGCGCCGCTCGTGGGGCGGGCGCCTGGGGCGGTGTCGGTCGAGATCGACACGCCGGCCGACGGGCGCCTCTCGACGCCGGTCGATCCCGACGGCGCCTTCGCCGTCGAGGTCGCCTTCCCGGCCGAGGGCGAGAACCGCTTCGTCGCCCTGTCGGCCGACGCCGCCGGCAACAGGAGCGACCCGGCCACCCTCGTCGTCGTGCGGGACACCGTCGCGCCCGATGCGCCCGAGGCCGCGGTGGAGGGGGCCACCGTCGTGGGCCGCGTCGCCGTGGTCCCGACCCGGCGTGCGGTCCTGGTCGGCCGCGCCGAGCCCGGCTCGACCGTGGAGGCCGAGGGCCCCGGCCTCTTCAACCTCACCACGGCCGGCGCCGACGGCGCCTTCCGCCTCGACGTGCTCCTGCCGGCGACGCTCACGCCCGTGTCGATCGACGTCGAGGCGGTCGACGCGGCCGGCAACCGGAGCGCCGCGACGACGCTGCGCGCCATGGCCGTGGGCGACGGCGGCGGCGAGCGGGGTGCCCGATAGCTCCGTCCCGTCGAGCGCGCGGTTCGCTAGTTGAGCCGCTTCTTGACGAGGTTGTCGATGCGCTGCGCCGTCTCGGGATCCAGGTCCTGGAACTCGATGCCCATGCCGGGCTCCATGCGGCCCCCGACCCGGTCCTCGAACTCCTTCGTGATCCAGACGACCCGTCCGTTGACCTTGATGACGCGCGAGTCCTCGGGGAGGGAGAACTGCAGGTTCACGAGCGTGCCCGGCGTGAGGGGGGATCGGGACTTGAGGAAGAGACCGTCGCGGTTGATGTTGACGGAGTAGTCGGAGTACGGCGCGTCGTCCCGCGTCATGTCGACCTTGTAGTCGACCTTCACGTAGATCGGTACGCGCGGCTGGCGGCGCTT
>DATCKS010000148.1:0-6252 GCA_036562265.1 Thermodesulfobacteriota bacterium
GGGTACATCAGGCACGCGCGGCCGGATCGCGGCCGAACGTCATCGTCCAGAGCAGCACGACCACCCCGACGGAGATCGCCGAGTCCGCCACGTTGAAGGCCGGCCAGTGCCAGTCTCGCCAGTACACGAGCAGGAAGTCGACGACCGCCCCGTACCGGAGACGGTCGACCAGGTTCCCGATGGCCCCGCCGAGCACGAGCGCCAGGGCCGCCGTGAGGAGCCGCTGCCGGTCGTCGAGCTTGCGCAGGAGGGCCAGGACGGCCGCGACCGCGGCGACGGCGATGGCGACGAAGAGCGGGACGCGCAGGGCGGCCGGCGCCTCGGCGAGGAGGCTGAAGGCCGCGCCGGTGTTCCGGACGTGCACGAGCGAGAAGAGGCCGTCGACGACCGGCACGGCGTGGTGGAGCGGGATGCGCGCCTCGACCAGCGCCTTGGTGGCGAGGTCGAGGACGACCACCGCCGCGGACACCACGAGCGCGAGCCGGTAGCGGCGGGCCACCTAGCGGCGCCTCGCGTCCGGCTGGATCGAGGCCGCGCGCGGCCGACCCGGCATCGTCTCTAGGCCCCGAGCGTCGCAGCCACCGCCGACGCGCAGCGGGCGCAGAGATCCGGATGGGCCGGATCGCGCCCCACGTCGGTCGTGTAGGTCCAGCAGCGGGCGCACTTGCGGCCCGGCGCCTGGGTCACCCCCACGGAGAGCCCGGGGATCGCCGTGGAGACGAAGCCGCCCTCGACCGGGCCGGCGGTGAGCTGCACGTCGCTCACGATGAAGAGCGGCGCGAGTTCGCGTCTCGCCCCCTCGAGGAAGGCGGCAAGCTCGCCCGACGCGCCGAGCGTCACCCGGGCGTCGAGCGAGGCGCCGATCACCCTGGCGCGACGCGCCCCCTCGAGCGCCTTGGCCACCTCGGCGCGCACCGCGAGGAGCCGCTCCCACCGCGCCTCGAGCGCCTCGTCGAGCCACTGGACCTCCACGTCGGGGAAGCGCGCCAGGTGGACCGACGCCTCCCGCGGCTCGCCGCGGTAGGTCTTCGACATGTAGCCCCAGACCTCTTCGGCCGTGAACGAGAGGATCGGCGCCATGAGCCGGACGAGCGCGTCGAGGATCTCGTGCATGGCCGTCTGCGCCGCCCGCCGCGCCGCCGACGTCCGGGGCGACGTGTAGAGCCGGTCCTTGAGGACGTCGAGGTAGATGGCCGACAGCTCCACGGCGCAGAAGTTGTGGAGCGTGTGATAGACGACGTGGAACTGGTAGGCGTCGTACGCCTCCCGGACGCGCCGGGTCACCTTCGCGAGCTTGTGGAGCGCCCACCGGTCGATCTCGAACAGGTCCTCGTAGCGGACCCGGTCCCGCTCGGGGTCGAAGTCGTGGAGGTTGCCGAGGAGGAACCGGCAGGTGTTCCGGATGCGCCGGTAGGCGTCGGCGAGCCGGGTGAGGATCTCGTCGGAGATCCGCACGTCGTCCGTGTAGTCCTCGGCCGAGACCCAGAGCCGCAGGATCTCCGCGCCGTACTTCTTGATGACGTAGTCGGGGGCGATGACGTTGCCGACCGACTTGCTCATCTTCTTGCCCTGGCCGTCGACCACGAAGCCGTGCGTGAGCACCGCGCGGAACGGCGCGCGGCCGCGCGTGCCGACCGACTCGAGGAGCGAGGAGTGGAACCAGCCGCGGTGCTGGTCGCTCCCCTCGAGGTACATGTCGGCCGGAGACCGCAGGCCGCTGCGTCGCTCGAGCACCGCGGCGTGGGAGGTGCCCGAGTCGAACCAGACGTCGAGGATGTCGGTCTCCTTCCGGAACTCCGTGCCGCCGCACTTCGGGCAGGTGAGGCCCGGCGGCGCCAGCTCCGCGGCCGGCCGCTCGAACCAGATGTCGGCCCCCTCGGTCTCGAACCGCGACGCGACGTGCTCGACGATCGCCTCGGACGTGATCGCCTCGCCGTCCTTCTCGCAGTAGAAGGCGATGATCGGCACGCCCCAGGCCCGCTGGCGCGAGATGCACCAGTCGGGACGATTGGCGATCATGCCGTAGATGCGATCGCGGCCCGCGGCCGGCACCCACTGCACCTCGTCGATCGCCTCGAGCGCCCGCTGGCGGAAGCCGTTCCGGTCGAGCGCGATGAACCACTGCGGCGTCGAGCGGAAGATGACCGGGTTCTTGCAGCGCCAGCAGTGCGGGTAGTCGTGCTGGTAGTCCTGTCGCGCGAGGAGCGCCCCGACCGTCTCGAGGTGCGCCACCACGCGCGGGTTGGCGTCGAAGACCCGCAGGCCGGCGAAGTGCGCCACGTCGGACGTGAAGCGTCCGTCGTCGTCGACCGGCGTGTAGATCGGCAGCCCGTGGGCCACCCCGATCTCGTAGTCCTCCTGGCCGTGCCCCGGCGCGGTGTGGACCGCGCCGGTCCCGGTGTCGAGCGCCACGTGCTCGCCCGTGACGATCAGCGAGTCGCGGTCGATGTAGGGGTGGCGCGCCGCGAGCCCCTCGAGCGCCTTCGCCGACACGCGGCCGAGCACCTCGGGCGACTCGAGGCCGGCCGCCTGCGCAACCTGCGGCAGGAGCGCCTCGGCCACGATCACCGCCTGCTCGCGGCGGGCGCCGCTCGCCGGCACGCGGACCACGGCGTAGGGCGCCGTCGGGGAGAGGGCGATGGCGAGGTTGGCCGGGATCGTCCAGGGGGTGGTGGTCCAGATGGCGATGGCGACCGGCAGGTCCGCCGCCGCGGGGACCGCCTCGCGAACCGCCCGCGTCGCCTCGGCGCCGAGCGGGAAGAGCACGTAGATCGACGGGGACGTGACGGTGCGGTACTCGACCTCCGCCTCGGCGAGCGCCGTCTTGTCGACGAAGCACCAGTGGACCGGCTTGAGCCCCTTGTACACGAGCCCCTTGCCGACGAACTTGCCGAACTCCCGCGCGATCTGCGCCTGGTAGCCGTACTCCATGGTGAGGTACGGGTCGTCCCAGTCGCCGAGGATGCCGAGGCGCTTGAACTCCGCCCGCTGGATGTCGACGAAGCTCATCGCGTAGGCGCGGCTGCGCCGCCTGAGCTCGAGCACCGAGAGATCGGCCCGCCGGCCGCCCATCTCCTTCTCCATCTGCGTCTCGATGGGCAGGCCGTGGCAGTCCCAGCCGGGCGTGTACTCGGCGTCGTAGCCGGACATCGCCTTCGACTTCACGACGAGGTCCTTCATGATCTTGTTGAGCGCGTGGCCGATGTGGATGTGGCCGTTGGCGTACGGCGGCCCGTCGTGGAGGATCCAGAGCGGCCGGCCCTGCGCCTTGGCCAGCCGCCGGCGCGCCCGGTAGGTGTCGTTCGCGTCCCAGGCGGCGATCTGCTTCGGCTCCCGCTCGGCGAGGTTGGCCTTCATCGGGAAGTCGGTCCTGGGGAGGTTCAGCGTGTCCTTGTAGTCCACGGGGCGACCCGCTCCTTCGCGTCGGGAAAAGTCGCCGGAGGGTAGCACAAACGCAAGGAATTTCCAATGCTTGTGCGGCGCCGGCCTTCAGGGGAGCACGAGGAGGACCCCGACCTGGACCACGCCGACCAGGAAGCCGAGGACCGCCCCCATCCAGACGATGGCCGACAGCTCCCGGTTGGCCACCCGCAGCACGAGCGTTTCGAACTGCGCCAGGTCGAAGCGCTCGAGGCGCTCGACGACCATCGCCTGCAGGTCGAGGCGCTCCCGGAAGCGCTCGACGAGGCCGTCGCGGCGCTGGTCGATCTCCTTGAGCAGCGCCCGGGCGAGGCCTTCCTTGAGCACCGCCATGATCGGGTCCGAGAAGGGGAGGAAGTGGAGCGCCCGGAGCCGCTGGTCGACGATCTCGTTCACCGCCCGCGTCACCTCGCGCTCCCAGTCGAGGCGGTGGAGCACGTTGGAGATCTCCTCGGCCGAGAGGAGGTCCCGCTCGACCGTGCGGGCCACCGTGGCGGCGATCTCGGAGCGCCGGCGGGGGATCAGGCCGTGGAAGGTGATGCCGAGGATCTCGCGCGCCTGCAGGGGGCGGAAGAGCATCTTCACCGCCAGGAGGTTCGTCACCCAGCCGATGAAGGCGCCGACGAGCGGCGTGAGGACGATGACGGTCCAGGACATGGGCCGTCCTTGTAGCACGGCCGTGGCCGCGGGCGCCAGCCGGCGCGCGGGTTTTCGGCCAGAGGCTGCCGCCCGCGGACCGCACGGCCGGCGCTCGGCCCTTCGGGCCGGCCCCGCGTTCGCGGGAGCGCGTTCCCGCTGCGTGCCGGCGGCTAGCGGATGGCGGCGCCGGTCTCCGGGTCGAAGAGGTGGAGCCTGCGCGGGTCGATGCTGACGCCCATCGCGGTGTCGACCGCGATGTCCCGGTCGCCGTCGACGCGCGCGACGAGCCGGGTGCCGTCGAGCGTGAGCGTGACGAACGTCTCCGCCCCGACCGGCTCGACGACGAACACGTGCGCCGGCAGCGCCCCGGCCGAGCCGGGGGGGACGAGCTTCAGGTGCTCCGGCCTGGCGCCGACGGTGACGGTGTCGCGCCGCGGGCCGCGCGAGAGCGCCGCGGCCGCCTCGGGCGGGAGGGCGACCGTGCCGCCGGCCGCGCGCAGGATGAGCCCGGACGGGGTCGACTCGACGGTCGCCGGGAAGAAGTTCATCGGGGGCGAGCCGATGAAGCCGGCCACGAACGTGTTCGCCGGCTTCTCGTACAGCTCGTGCGGCGGCGCGTACTGCTGCAGGACCCCCTGGTTCATGACCGCCACGCGATCGGACATCGTCATCGCCTCGAGCTGGTCGTGCGTGACGTAGACCGTGGTGGTCTTGAGCTCCAGGTGGAGGCGCTTGAGCTCGGTCCGCATGGTGACGCGCAGCCTCGCGTCGAGGTTCGAGAGCGGCTCGTCCATGAGGAAGAGGGAGGGGTTGCGGACCATGGCGCGGCCGAGCGCCACGCGCTGCCTCTGGCCGCCCGACAGCTCGCGGGGCCGGCGGGCGAGGTAGGCGTCGATCTCGAGCACCTTCGCCGTCTCGGCCACCCGCCGCTCGATCTCCGGCCGGGGGGTCCCTCGAACCCTGAGGCCGAAGCCGAGGTTCTTCTCGACCGTCATGTGGGGGTAGAGGGCGTAGTTCTGGAACACCATGGCGATGTTCCGGTCGGCCGGCTGCAGGTCGGTCACGTCCTGGTCGCCGAAGAAGATCCGGCCGGCGGTGGGCTGTTCCAGGCCGGCGATCATGCGCAGCGTGGTCGTCTTGCCGCACCCCGACGGCCCGACGAGCGTCACGAACTCGCCCGACGGGATGGTGAGATCGAGCGTCCGAACCGCCATGACGCCCTTGCCAAACGACTTCTCGAGCCCGGACAGACGGACTTCCATCGAGCAGCCTCTCCCCCGGCAACGACGAGAACGGTGT
Organism: Thermodesulfobacteriota bacterium; assembly: GCA_036562265.1. Taxonomy (GTDB): domain Bacteria; phylum DASVDK01; class DASVDK01; order DASVDK01; family DASVDK01; genus DASVDK01. Next base: position 5,359 of record DATCKS010000148.1, read on the forward strand.
TCCTCGAATGGTGTCCCTTACGGTCGCGTGCGCGGGGCCGGCTGTCAAGCCGTGCGTGCGCCGGGCCGCCCGGCGCGGCGGTCGGCGGCCGCCGTCCCTAGCGGGGCAGGGCGGGAGCGCCGGGCGCCGGCCTGCGCCGCTCGACCCAGGCCGCCACGGCGAGGAGGCGCCGGTCGTCCCCCGGGGCGCCGACGATCTGGAGCCCGAGCGGCAGCCCCGAGGGGCCGAGCCCGGTCGGGAGCGTCACGGCCGGGACGCCGAGGAGGGTCCAGCGCGCGTTCGCCCGCGGGTCGCCGGTGGTCTCCGGCAAAGGGGCCTCCCCGAGGGTCGGGATGGTGAGGACGGCGTCGTACGGCTCGAGGAAGGCTGCGTACGCCTCGATGAGCCGCTCCCGGTCCCTGAGGGCGGTCTCGTAGGCGACCGGCGAGATCCGCTCCCCCTCGTCGATCAGGGCGCGCAGCGCCGGGCTGGCGAGCGACGGCGCCTGCGCGAACAGCGGGCCGAGCCCTCTTGCCCCCTCGTAGGCCATGATCGTCCGATGGACCGCCCGCGCCTCGTCGAGCCCCTCGGGGAGCGGTGGGGTCTCCACCGTGGCCCCCGCGGCGCGGAGCGCCGCCACGTCGGCCTCGAAGCGCTCGCGCATGGCCGGTTCCGCCGCCTCCCAGTCGGACAGCCTGACCACGGCGAACCGGGGCGCCGCCATCTCGGCGGCGGCCGCGCCCTGGAGGGGCGCCCACGCGTCGGGCGGGTCGCCGGCCAGGACGGCGGCGAGCCAGGCGGCCCCCTCGACCGACCGGGCGAAGGTGCCGAGGGTGTCGAGCGTCGGCGCGAAGGGGAAGACGCCGGTGATGGGGAGGCGCGAGTAGCTCGGCTTGAAGCCGACCACGCCGCAGA
>DATCKS010000153.1:0-1825 GCA_036562265.1 Thermodesulfobacteriota bacterium
TCTCGCCGCTCACGCGCGCGACGGCCAGCATGATCCCGGTGATGATCCCCGCACGCGCGGCGCGATAGGCGACCAGGACGACCACCTTCCAGCGGGGCGCCCCCAGGGCGGCGGCCGCTTCCCTGAGGCTCGCGGGAACGAGGCGGAGCATGTCCTCGGTGGTCCGCACGATCACCGGGAGGGCGATGATGGCGAGCGACACGGCCCCCGCCCACCCGGAGAAGTGCCGCACCGGCACGACCAGGAGCGTGTAGACGAAGAGGCCGATGATGATCGACGGCGCGCTGAGGAGGACGTCGTTGATGAAGCGCGCCGCCCGCGCAAGCCAGCTCCCCGTGCCGAACTCCGCGAGGTAGGTCCCGGCGAGGACGCCGACGGGAGCGCCGATCGCGATCCCGATCGCCACGAGGACGGCCGTGCCGGCGATGGCGTTGAGGAGGCCGCCGCTCTTGCCCGGCGGCGGCGTCGTCTCGGTGAAGACCCGCACGGAGAGGCCGTCGAACCCGTAGGCGAACAGCGTCGCGAGCACCCACAGGAGGACGACCAGCGCGAAGGCCATCGTGAGCGTCGAGGCCGACAGGGCCACGACGTTGACGACCCGGCGCCTCCGGTAGACGGCGGTGGAGCGCGTGTCCGGCATGGTCAGGCCGCCTTGCCCTCGAGCCCGGCCAGGCGCGCGAGGAGGAGCCGCGCGCCGACGAGCACGACGAACGTGATGAGGAAGAGGATGAGCCCGAGCGCGATCAGCGCCGAGAGGTAGAGGTCGCCCACCGCCTCCGTGAACTCGTTGGCCAGAGCCGCCGAGATCGTGTTGCCCGGCATGAGGAGCGACGCCGAGAGCCGGTGGGCGTTGCCGATGACGAAGGTGACCGCCATCGTCTCGCCGAGCGCGCGGCCGAGCCCGAGCATGATCCCCCCGATGACGCCGATCCGGGTGTAGGGCAGGACGACCCGCGAGACGACCTCCCAGGTGGTCGCGCCGAGGCCGTAGGCCGACTCCTTCAGCATCGGCGGCACGACCTCGAACACGTCGCGCATGACGGCCGAGATGAAGGGGATCACCATGATCGAGAGGATCAGGCCGGCCGTGAGCATGCCGATCCCCATGGGCGGTCCCTGGAAGAGGACGCCGACGAGCGGCAGTTCGCCCAGGGTGTCGTTCAGCCAGGGCTGGACGTGGTCGGCCATGAAGGGGGCGAAGACGAAGAGGCCCCACATGCCGTAGATGATGCTCGGGATGCCGGCCAGGAGCTCCACGGCGATCCCGAGCGGGCGCCTGAGCCAGTGCGGGCAGAGTTCGGTGATGAAGAGCGCGATGCCGAAGCTCACCGGGATGCCGATCACCATGGCGATGGCCGAGGTCACCAGCGTCCCGTAGATCGCCACGAGGGCGCCGAACTCCTCGGTGACCGGGTTCCAGGCGGTGCTCGTGACGAACCCGAGGCCGAACGTCCGGAGCGCCGGCCAGGCTCCCGCGACGAGGGAGACGATGATCGCGAGCAGCGTCACGAGGAGCAGGAAGGCGAAGCCCTGCGTCGTGCGGAGGAAGGCGGCGTCGGCCAGCCCCTGGAGGCCGCCGCGCCGGGTCGTTGCCACGTCGATCATGGACCGCTCCGCCTCATCCGCGAGGCCTGGGCACGAGACGACGCGAGGCCGCCAGCGCGGCCCCGCGTCCGATCGTCACCGCGGCACGCGCCGCGGCTAGTTCTGGCCGGAGGTGGACCAGACCGGCTGGCCATCGGGTCCCTTGATCTGCTCCCGCCACAGCGTCTCCACCTGCGCCACGACCGAGTTCGGCATCGGGACGTAGTGCAGCTCCTCGGCC
>DATCKS010000154.1:0-2427 GCA_036562265.1 Thermodesulfobacteriota bacterium
CGCCGCCCTGGTCAGGAAGAACATCGCGAAGACGTTCGTCCGGAAGGTCCGCACGAGCTGCTCCTCGCCGACCTGCTCGAGGCTCGGCTGCGGGTGCTGCTCGGCCGCGTTGTTGACGAGGACGTCGAGCCGGCCGAACTCGCCCACCGTCCGCTCGACGGCCAGGCGGCAGAAGGCCTCGTCCCCGACGTCCCCCGGCACGAGCAGACAGCGGCGGCCTTCGGCCTCCACCAGCCGCTTCGTCTCCTCGGCGTCCCGGTGCTCCTCGAGGTAGACGGCGGAGAGGTCCGCCCCCTCGCGGCCGAAGGCGATCGCCACCGCCCGACCGATGCCGCTGTCTCCTCCGGTGATGAGCGCCACCTTGCCCGCGAGCTTGCCGCTTCCGCGGTAGCCCGGATCCTCGGCGCGGGGCCTCGGGCGCATCTCGCTCTCGCGCCCCGGGCGCTGCTCCTGGTGCTGGGGCGGCTGTCCGCCCTTCTGCCGGCCGGCCATGACGATCCTCCTCCACGGGCGACCGATGCAAGGACGACGCCCGGCCCCGGCCGCTCCGGAAGGGAAAGGCAGGCCGGCGTTGTGCACGGCTCCTGCAAGCGTCGGGCGCCATGCGCGCCGTGACCTACGAGGGCCCCTACCGGCTGCGCGTGTCCGCGAAGCCGACTCCGCGCATCGAGCACCCGAACGACGTCGTCCTCCGGGTGACCCGTACGGCCATCTGCGGCTCGGACCTCCACCTCTACCACGGCCTCGTGCCGGACACCCGCCTCGGGCACACCTTCGGTCACGAGTTCACCGGCGTCGTCGAGGAGGCCGGCGGGTCGGTGCGCTCGCTGCGAAAGGGCGACCGCGTCGTCGTGCCGTTCAACATCTCCTGCGGCACCTGCTTCTTCTGCTCGCGGGGCCTCACCGGTGTCTGCGAGAACACGAACCCGAACAGCGAGATCGCCTCGGGCGTCTTCGGCTACTCGCACAGCACGGGGGGCTACGACGGGGGACAGGCCGAGTACGTGCGCGTCCCCTTCGCCGACGTGGGGCCGATGAAGATCCCCGAGGACATGACCGACGAGGACGTCCTCTTCCTCTCCGACGTCTTCCCGACCGGGTACCAGGCGGCGGAGATGGGCGGCATCCAGGCGGGCGACACGGTCGTCGTCTTCGGCGCGGGGCCGGTGGGGCTCTTCGCGGCGCGCTCGGCGTGGCTCCTGGGCGCCGGACGGGTGATCGTGGTGGACCACGTCGACTACCGGCTCGAGGTCGCCCGCCGCTTCGCGCAGGTGGAGACGCTGAACTTCCGCGACCTGGACGACGTCGTCCTGCACATCAAGGACACGACGGCCGGCCGCGGGGCGGACGTCTCGATCGACGCCGTCGGTCTCGAGGCCGACGGCTCGTGGCTCCACACCGCGCTCGGCATGGGGCTCTTCCTCGAGGCGGGGGCGCCGACCGCCATCGAGTGGGCCATCCACGCGACCCGCAAGGGGGGCCACGTCTCGATCGTCGGCGTCTACGGGCCGCCCTTCAACCTCGTCCCCATCGGCACCGCCATGAACAAGAACCTCACGCTCCGCATGGGGCAGTGCAACGTCAGGCGCTACGTGCCGCACCTGCTCGAGCACATCCGCGCGGGGCGGGTCGACGCGAAGGCGATCATCACCCATCGGTTCCCGCTCGACCAGGCCCCCGAGGCGTACCGCCTCTTCGAGCGCAAGGAGGACGGCTGCGTGAAGTGCGTCCTCCTTCCGGACGGCGGCGGCGAGCCGGTGATCGAGGCGGCGGAAGCCGCCGAGTGAGGCGAGCGGCCCCCGGTGGTTGGCGCGCCGCGAGGCGCGCCGAGGAGCGGAGGCCCGGCTTCGCCGGGCCGGAGCGGATGGTGGCCGCGAGCCGGTGATCGAGGCGGCGGAAGCCGCCGAGTGAGGCGAGCGGCCCCCGGTGATTGGCGCGCCGCGAGGCGCGCCGAGGAGCGGAGGCCGGGTTCACCCCGGCCGGAGCGGATGGTGGCCGCGAGCCGTTGAAGGAGACGGCACAGGATGGCGAAACGGAAGGGGGCCGATCAGCGGAAGGCGGCCGATCCGGCCAGTGTGCAGCCGCAGCACGTGCCCGCGCATCCCGAGATCGCCGGCTGGGGTGCCGACCTCGACCCGAGGAACCGGCCCGGCGTACCGCTCGCGCGGACGCCGGCCCCGGTCGGCGAGGCGCACTGGGACGAGCCGGAGCGCCAGGCGCCGCAACCTCACCTCGTCAGGATGGAACTCGGCCGGCTCACGCCGGTCTTCGGGACGGCGCAGCCGCCGCGAGGCCTGTCGGGCGCCATCCGGCGGGCCGCTTACCGCATCCCCGAGCATCGCGCCCGCCGCTGGCTCCTCCTCCTCGCCGCCGACCGGGTCGAGGCGTACGGCGGCCGGCTCGCGGCCGGCGCGCTCGTCGCCGGTG
>DATCKS010000156.1:0-2646 GCA_036562265.1 Thermodesulfobacteriota bacterium
CGGCCGGCGCCTTGCCAGACGCGCAGGAAGGCCTCCTGGGCCACGTCCTCGGCCGCGGCCCGTTCACCGAGCAGGCGTTCGGCGACCCGCAGGACGGCCGGCAGGTGTCGGTCGACGAGCACGGCGCACGCGGCCTGATCCCCGCGCCCCGCGCGCTGGACGAGCGGGAGATCCGGGTCGTCCGACAGGACGTGCTCGCGCGGCGGTCTCCCCAAGAACCGGCTCCTCCTGCGGCCAGCACGCCCGAGGGGCCCATGGCGGCCATGGGCCCCTCGGGAGGTCGCCTAGCGGGTCCCGCCTCGCGCACCTCGACGCCCGTGGCGCCTCGGCATCTCCGACTTGTCGAGGACGCCGTCGCCGTTGCGGTCCAGGCGGTCGAACCACCGGAGGCGAGACTCGGTGTACTCCTCCACCGAGATCGTACCGTCTCCGTTCTTGTCGATGCGAGCCGCCTCCTCGGCCACCGCCTTCGACGCCTCCTCGCGCGTGATCACGCCGTCCCGGTCCGTGTCGAGCGACCAGCGCGGGCCCGGCCCCTGGGCGGCGGCCGTGGTGGCGAAGAGCAGCGTCAGGCCCGCGAGCGCGAGCGTCGACTTCGAGATCAGCCGTTGCATGCACATCCTCCGTGTCGATCTGCCGGCGCCTGCCGCGCCGGCTCTACCCCTTCAACGCGCGGCGGGACCGGTTCCGTCGCCGGCACACTCGGGCCTCGCCCCCCGGCGGGCGCCCGGAGCGTACCAGGCGAGCGCTTCCCGACGGAATTCCGCGCGCCGGCCGTTGAACGTCTCGAAGGGAGGTGACGCCCATGGGGATCCGAAGGACGTCGCGGCGGGTCGCGGCCGCCCTGTCGGGCCTCGTCGCGATGCTGCTCGGCGGCCCGTTCGCCTACCGGGCCTGGCTCGTCGAGGCGGCTCCGGCCCCGCGCACGGTGACGGTCGTACTCGGCGACGTGGAGCGAACCGTCACGGCCCTCGGCAAGATCGAGCCGAGGGACTACGTGGACGTGGGGACCCAGGTCTCGGGGCAGCTCAAGCGGCTCCACGTCGACATCGGCGACCAGGTCACGAAGGGCCAGCTCCTCGCCGAGATCGACCCGACCGTCTACGAGACACGCGTCCGCGCCGGTCGCGCCCGCCTGGCGGACCTCAAGGCGCAGCTCGCCCAGAGGCAGGCCGAGCGCGACCTCGCGCGGGCCCAGGCGGCCCGCAACCGCCAGCTCTTCGCCGAGGGGATCGTGAGCCGCGACACGGTCGAGACGGCCGAGTCCGCCTACCGGGTGGCCGACGCCCGGATCGCCTCGCTCACGGCGCAGATCGAGGAGGCCGAGGCGACCCTTCGCGGCGACCTCGCCAACCTCGGCTACACCCGGATCCACGCCCCCATGTCCGGGACGGTCGTCGCCCGCGAGGCGGTCGAGGGGCAGACGATCAACGCGAGCCAGACCGCGCCGACCATCGTCCGGATCGCCGACCTCTCCACCGTCACCGTGCGGGCCCAGGTGGCCGAGGCGGACGTCGTGAAGCTGGCGCCCGGCATCCCGGCCTACTTCACCACGCTCGGCATGCCGCAGCGGCGCTGGGAGACGCGCGTCCGCCAGATCCTGCCGACGCCCGAGACGGTGAACGACGTCGTCCTCTACAACGTCCTCCTCGACGTGCCGAACGAGGACGGCGTCCTCGCGTCCGACATGACGGCCCAGGTCTTCTTCGTGCTCGAGGCCGCCCGCGACGTGCCGGTCGTGCCGATGGAGGCGCTGACGCGCACGGCCGACGGCTACCAGGTCCGGGTCCTGTCGGAGGACGGCGTGGTGACCAGGCGGGTCGAGATCGGGGTCACGAGCCGAACGGCGGCGGCGGTGACCTCCGGGCTCGCCGTCGGCGACCAGGTGGTGGTCGGCGACGCCCCCGTCCGGGCGGCCTCGACCGCGCCCGGCCGGCCGCGGCTGAGAGGGCCGTTGCTGTGAGCGCGCCGCTCCTCGAGCTCGTCGGCGTCGAGCGGGTCTACCGGACCGGCGGGGCCGAGGTCCGGGCGCTCGACGGCGTGTCGCTCGAGGTCCACGCCGGCGAGTTCGTCGCCATCATGGGCCAGTCGGGCTCCGGCAAGACCACCCTCATGAACGTCATCGGGTGCCTCGACCGGCCGACCGGCGGGACCTACCGGGTGGCGGGGGTCGACGTGGCGAGCCTCGACGCCTCCGGGCTGGCCGACCTGCGCCGGCACATGTTCGGCTTCGTCTTCCAGCGCTACAACCTCCTCGACACGGCGACCGCCGCGGAGAACGTCGAGATCCCCGCCATCTACGCCGGCCGGAGGCGGCGCGAGCGGCTCGCGCGTGCCCACGACCTCCTCGGCCGCCTGGGGCTCGGCGACCGGACGGCCCACCGCCCCTCGGAGCTGTCGGGCGGCCAGCAGCAGCGGGTCTCGATCGCCCGCGCGCTGGTCAACGACGCGCCGGTGATCCTCGCCGACGAGCCGACCGGCGCCCTCGACAGCCGCAGCGGCGAGGAGGTGCTCGCGCTCCTCGCGGACCTCCACCGCGCCGGCCGGACCGTCATCCTGGTCACCCACGACCCCGGCGTGGCGGCGCGCGCCGAGCGGCTGATCCAGGTCCGCGACGGCCGCATCGTCGAGGACTCGGGGCCGGTG
>DATCKS010000160.1:0-8198 GCA_036562265.1 Thermodesulfobacteriota bacterium
GGCGCATGGAGAGGCCGATCTTGCGCTCGCGGCGGTCGACGTTGATCACCTCGGCCGAGAGGGTGTCGCCCACCTTGGCGTACTTGTTCGGGTCGTCCACCTTCTCGCGCGCGATCTCCGAGACGTGGATGAGCCCCTCGATGCCCGGCTCGATCTCGAGGAAGATCCCGAAGTCGGTCACCGACGTGACCTTGCCGGTCACCCGCGTGCCCGGCCGGTACTTGCGCGGGATGTCCTCCCACGGGTCACGCTCGAGCTGCTTGATGCCGAGGGAGAACCGCTCGTTCTCCTTGTCGATGTTGAGCACCACGGCGCGGACGATCTGGCCCTTCTTGTAGAGCTCGCCCGGATGCTTGATCTTCTGCGTCCAGGAGATGTCCGACACGTGGACGAGCCCGTCGACCCCCTCGTCGAGGCCGATGAAGATGCCGAAGTCGGTGATGTTGCGGATCTGCCCCTCGATGATGGAGCCGACCGGGTACTTCTGCTCGACCATCGTCCACGGGTTCGGCTCGGTCTGCTTGAGGCCGAGGCTGATCCGCTTGTTGGCCGCGTCGACGTCGAGGATCTGCACCTCGACCGTGTCGCCGACCGACACGATCTTCGACGGGTGCTTGACCTTCTTGCTCCAGGACATCTCGGAGATGTGGATCAACCCCTCGACGCCCTTCTCGAGCTCGACGAACGCGCCGTAGTCGGTGATCGAGACGACCTTGCCCCGCACCCGGTCGCCGACGTGGTACTTCTCGGTGATCTGCGTCCAGGGATCCGGCAGGGTCTGCTTGAGGCCGAGGCTCACCCGCTCCGAGGCGCGGTCGAACTTGAGGACCTTCACCTTCACCGTGTCGCCGACCTGCAGCACCTCGGTCGGGTGCCCGATCCGGCCCCAGGACATGTCGGTGATGTGGAGCAGGCCGTCGAGGCCGCCCAGGTCGATGAACGCGCCGTACTCGGTGATGTTCTTGACCTGTCCCTCGACGATCATCCCCTCCTGGAGGGTGGCCAGCGTCTTGGCCTTCATCTCGTCGCGCTCCTTCTCGAGGAGCACGCGGCGGGAGAGGACGATGTTGCCCCGCTTCTTGTTGAACTTGATGACCTTGAACTTGTAGACCTTGCCGATGAGCTTGTCGAGGTTGCGGATCGGCCGCAGGTCCACCTGCGAGCCGGGCAGGAACGCCTTCACGCCGATGTCGACGGCGAGGCCACCCTTGACCCGCTGGATGATCTTCCCCTCGACGACCTCCTGCTCCTCGCAGGCCTTCGAGATCTCGTCCCAGACCTTGAGCTTGTCCGCCTTGTCCTTGGAAAGGACGACGAGCCCGCTCTCGTTCTCCCGCTTCTCGAGGAGGACTTCGACCTGGTCGCCTTCCTTCACCGAGATCTGGCCGTCGGGGCCCCGGAACTCCTCGATGGGCACCTGGCCTTCGGACTTGTAGCCGACGTCGACGATGACGTGGTCGGGGTTGACCTTGATGACGGTCCCCTTGACGACCTCGCCTTCCTGGATGTCCTTGAGCGACTCCTCGTAGAGGCGCCGGAACTCGTCCGGATCCTCGTCACCCGACGTCGCCTCGATCTCGTCGTCCGCCGTGGCGACGGCGGCCAGGCGAGACTGCTCCTCGTCAAAACGCATGAAGCTCTCTTACCCCCTCCAGGGAGACTCTATTCGGGGCAACCGGAAATAGTGCCCCCAAGGCGCGCGAGCGCGAGCTCGCCCGCAAAGTGCCCGAATGCTACCACCCCACCCGGTCCGACGCAAGTAAGGGCGTAAATTTCCTTCGGTTTGGGGTCACCCTCGCCGGCCGGCCCGGGCCGCGGCGACCTCCGCCGCCATCCGGTCGACCACCTCGTCGATGGTGAGCGGTCCGGTGTCGAGGAGGATGGCGTCGGGCGCCCGGACGAGGGGCGAGTGCGCCCGCGTCCGGTCCCGCTCGTCCCGGGTGGCCATGTCCCCGGCCAGCCAGACCCGGTCCACCACGTTCCCCTGCTCCGCCAGCTCGGCCGCCCGCCGTTCGACCCGCACCTCGAAGGGGGCCGTGAGGAAGAACTTCACCTCGGCGTCCGGGAAGACGACGCTCCCGATGTCGCGGCCGTCGAGCACCACGTCGCCCGCCTGGCCGAGCCGCCGCTGCTGGGCCACGAGGCTGCGCCTGACCCCCTCGAGCGTCGAGACGCGGGAGGCGGCCTCGGCCACCTCCGGCCGCCGGATCTGGGCCGTGAGGTCCTCGCCGTTCACGATGACCCGCGGCGGGGCGTCCGGAGACGGGTTGGACCGGTCGGGCGGGAACTCGAACCGCAGGGAGTCCGCCAGGGCGGCAAGGCGTTGCTCGTCGTCGAACGGGATCCCCTGGCGTAGCGCCAACCAGGCGACCGCCCGGTACATCGCCCCGGTGTCGATGTACGAGAGGCCGAGCCGCACGGCGAGCCGCCGCGCGGCGGTGCTCTTGCCCGAGCCCGCGGGGCCGTCTATCGCCACCCGGATGGGCCGACTCACGAGCCGTTCACCTCTGAAAGTCCTTCATCATCGTCTGAGGCTGTCCAGCAGGTCGGCGAAGCCGGGGAAGGAGGTGTCGATGCAGGCGGCATCCTCGACCACGGTCTCCCCGGCGGCCACCAGGCCTGCCACGGCGGCCGACATGGCGGTCCGGTGGTCGCCGCGCGAACTCACGCGGGCGCCCCGCAGCGGCCGGCCCCCCTCGATGATCATGCCATCGGGGGTCGGCGTCACGCGCCCCCCCATGCGGGTCAGCGTCTCGGCCATCGAGGCGATCCGGTCGGTCTCCTTGACCCTGAGTTCCTGGGCGTCCCGGATGACCGTCGTCCCCTCGGCGACCGCGGCGGCGACCGTCAGGACCGGCAACTCGTCGATGGCCCGCACGACGAGGTCGCCGGCGATCTCGGTCCCCTTGAGCCGGCTCGACCGGACGCGCACGTCGCCGACCGGTTCGGGGCCGTCGTCCCGACGGGCGACGACCTCGACCTCCCCCCCCATGGCCCGGAGCACGTCGAGCGCCCCGGTCCGCGTCGGGTTGAGCCCGACCTCCCGCAGGAGGAGGTCCGAGCCCGGGGTGATCAGGGCCGCGACGACGAAGAAGGCGGCCGAGGAGATGTCCCCCGGCACGGCGAACGTCCGCCCCGTGAGGCGCGTCCCCCCGCGGACGGCGACGCCGTGACGGCCGAGCCGATGGAGGTCGGCCCCCATGAAGGCGAGCATCCGCTCGGTGTGGTCGCGCGACACCCACGGCTCCTCGACCACGGTCTCGCCGTCGGCGACGAGGCCGGCCAGGAGGAGGGCCGACTTCACCTGGGCGCTCGCGACTGGCGAGTCGTAGCGGATCCCGGTCAGCGGCGAGCCGACGATCGTGAGCGGCGCCCGGGTGCCCCCCTGGCGGCCGATGATCCGAGCCCCCATGCGGGCGAGCGGATCGATCACCCGCCCCATCGGTCGGCTCCGCAGCGACGCGTCCCCCGTGAGAACCGAGACGAAGGGCTGCCCGGCGAGGATGCCGGTGAGCAGCCGGGTCGTCGTGCCGGAGTTGCCGCAGTCGAGGACGTCGTCCGGCTCGACCAGGTGCTGGCCGGCCCGGCGCGGACCGCCCGCCCCCCTGATCGTGACCGTCGTCCCCTCGAGGCGGATGTCGACCCCCATTCGCCGGAACGCCTCGACCGTCCGGCGGTTGTCCTCGCCGGTGAGGAACCCGGTCGCCCGGGTCTCCCCCTCGGCCAGGGCGCCGAGCATGACGGCCCGGTGGGAGATCGACTTGTCGCCCGGCACGCGCGCCTCGCCGCGGAGGGGCGCGCCGGGGGTGATGGTGAGCGTGCGGGGAGCGCCGGTCATCCGATACGGTCCCTGAGCGCCTTCGCCGACGCGAAGGTCCGCTCGACGAGGTCGCCGTCCCCGGCGCTGAGCCCGGCCCGAAGCCGGGCCACCTGCGCCGAGAAGGCGTCGAGCGCCGCGATGAGGTGGCGGCGGTTCGCGAGGCAGATGCCGCGCCAGAGGGCCGGCGACGAGGCGCCGATCCGGGTCGTGTCCCTGAGCCCGCCGCCCGACAGGCGCTGGGCGGCATCGGCCAGGGTCGGGTCCTCGGCAAGCGTCGCCAGGAGGGCGTAGACCACCAGGTGCGGCAGGTGCGACACCGCGGCGAAGGCGGCATCGTGCGCCTCCGGCTCCATCCGCAGGACCGTGGCGCCGAGCAGACGCCACAGCTCCGTCACCCGGGCGACGGCCGCCTCGTCGGTGCCGGAGAGCGGCGTGACGACGGCGAGGCGCCCCGCGAAGAGATCGGCGCTGGCCGCGGCGAGCCCCGAGCGCTCGGTGCCGGCGATGGGGTGGCCCGGCACGAACGGGACGCCGGCCGCGGCGGCCGGCTCGCTGACGCCGGCGATGACGGGCCCCTTCACGCTCCCCACGTCGGTCACGACGGCCCCGGCCGCGAGGTGCGGCAGGGCGGCCCGTGCGGCGTCGGCCATCGCCTCGACGGGGGTCGCCAGGACGAGCAGGTCGGCCCCCCGCACGGCATCCGCCACGTCCGGGCTCGCCTCGGCCACGAGACCGGCCGACACGGCCGCCCGGCAGGCGGCCGGGTCGGTGTCGGCGCCGGTCGCGCGGCCGAACAGGCCGCGTGCGCGGCCGGCCGCGAGGACCGAGCCGCCGATCATGCCGAGGCCGACCACGGCTATGTGGCGGAACGGCGGGGTCACTACATCTCTCGCCCGACGACCCGGGCGATCTGTTTGAGGTCCTGCATGAGCGAGGCGAAGCGCTTCGGCTTGAGCGCCTGCGGACCGTCGCAGAGCGCCATCTCCGGCCTGGCGTGGACCTCGATCATGATGCCGTCGGCGCCGGCCGCCACGCCGGCCCGGGCGAGCGGCTCGACGAGGCTCCACTTGCCGGTGGCGTGCGACGGGTCGACGATGATCGGCAGGTGCGTCAGCTCCTTGAGGAGCGGCACCGCCGAGATGTCGAGCGTGTTGCGGGTCGAGGTCTCGAAGGTGCGGATGCCGCGCTCGCAGAGGATGATCTCGCGGTTCCCCTCGCTCATGATGTACTCGGCCGCGAGCAGGAACTCGGTGATCGTGGCCGAGAGGCCGCGCTTGAGGAGGACCGGCTTGCGCACCTTGCCGACCGCCGTGAGGAGTCGGAAGTTCTGCATGTTGCGGGCGCCGATCTGGATCACGTCCGTGTACTTCATGACGGCCGGCAGGTCCTGGGCGTCCATGAGCTCGGTCACGACGCGCAGGCCGGTCTGCTCGCGCGCCTCCGCGAGGTACTCGAGCCCCTCCTCCCCGAGACCCTGGAACGCGTAGGGCGAGGTGCGCGGCTTGAACGCGCCGCCGCGGAGGAACTTCGCTCCGGTCTCCTTCACCGCGTGGGCCAGCTCGAGGACCATCCCCCGGTCCTCGACCGAGCAGGGGCCGGCGATCATCTGCACCGCCGTGCCGCCGAACACGGCCCCCTTCACGTCGATCAGCGAGTTCTCCGGCTGGAAGTCCCGCGAGGCAAGCTTGTAGGGCTTGAGGATGGGGACCACCCGCTCGACGCCCGGAAAGCCGTCGATCGGCTGCGACTGCAGGAGCGTCTCGTCGCCGATGGCCCCGATGACGGTCCGCTCGGTCCCCTTCGAGATGTGCACCCGGTACCCCATCTGCTCGAGGCGCCTGGTGACGCGCTGGATGTCCTCGTCGCTCTGATGGGTCGGCTTCATCACGATGATCATGGGTCTGTCTTCCTCTTGCCCCTACGGGCCACTGTCCCTCTCCGCACACCCCGGAGACGCAACCGCGGCGTCACGCCGCGCGCCGGCTGGCGGCTCCCCACGACCGCCCCTCGCGGGCCGGTCCTACCCCCTGAGGCGCGCCGCGAGGGCGGCGACGCACCGTTCGTTCTCGGTTCGCGTCCCGACCGAGATCCGGACGTAGTCCGGCAGGCCGTAGCCGTCCACGGGGCGCACGATCACCCCCGCCTCGAGGAGCGCGTCGGCAAGGGCGGACCCCTTGACCGGGGTCTTCACCAGCAGGAAGTTCGCCTGCGACGGCACGACCTCGAGCCCGAGGCGGCCGAGCGCCTCGGCGAGGTACCGGCGCCCCTCGAGCGTCACCGCTCGCGTCGTCTCGAGGTGGGCCCTGTCGGCGAGGGCCGCCTCGGCCGCAGCCAGGGCCGGGCGCGACACGTTGAACGGGGGCCGCACCCGGTTCAGGTCGGCTGCCACGGCCGGCGTCGTGAGGCCGTAGCCGACCCGGAGCCCGGCCAGGCCGTAGATCTTCGAGAACGTCCGGAGGACCAGGATCGGCGGGCGCCCCGGCCTCGCCTCCCTGAGGTACGCGAGCCCGTCCGGCACGTCCGACCGCTCCACGAACTCGATGTACGCCTCGTCGATGACGAGCAGCAGGTCCGGCGGCAGCCGGTCGACGAACCGGCCGAAGGCCGGCTCGGTGACCACCGTCCCGGTCGGGTTGTTCGGATTGCAGACGAAGACGATCCGCGTCCGCGGCGTGACCGCGGCCAGCATCGCGTCCAGGTCGTGCGCGAAGTCCCGGCACGGCACCTCGACCGGCCGGCCGGCCGCCGCCGTCACGGCGAGCTTGTAGACCACGAACGCGGGCGCCGCCATGACCGCCTCGTCGCCCGGTCCCACGTAGGCCCCGACCGCGAGCCGGATGAGCTCCGAGGAGCCGGCCCCGACGACGATGCCGTCGGCTGCGAAGCCGAGGTGGGCGGCGAGCTTCTGGCGGAGCGCCCAGCCGCCGTCGTCCGGGTAGCGATGCACGTCGGCCAGCGCCTCGCGCGCCGCGGCGAGCGCGAGCGGCGAGGGACCGACGGGGTTCTCGTTGGACGCGAGCTTGACCGAGTCGGTGATGCCGAGTTCCCGCTCGACCTCCTCGATCGGCTTGCCCGGCACGTACGGGACGAGACCGGCGACGTGCGCCGGCGGTCGGAGTGTCATCGTGCCCCCCGTCCGCCGGCCCTAACCCCGAGCCTTCGGGTAGGAGCCGAGGACCTTCACGAACTGGGTGTAGTGTCGGAGCTCGTCGAGCGCGGCCGCGACCCGGGGATCCGACTTGTGACCCTCGACGTCGAGGAAGAACACGTAGTCCCAGGCCCGCTTCTTGGTGGGACGGCTCTCGATCTTGGTGACGTTCACCCCGCGCGACGCGAAGCAGCCGAGGATGCGGTGGAGGATGCCGACCTCGTCCTTGATCGAAAAGAGGAGCGACGTCTTGTCGGCGGCGCCGCGCTCCGGCTCCTTCTGGGCGATCACGAGGAAGCGCGTGGTGTTGTGCGGGTTGTCCTGGATCCGCCGCGCGACCGGCCGGAGGTTGTAGAGCGCCCCGGCGACCTCGCTCGCGATGGCGGCGGCCGTGGGATCGTCGACGACCATCTGCGCGGCGGCCGAGGTGCTGGTGACGTCCACGGTCGGCACGTTGGGCATGTGCTTCTGGAGCCAGAGGCGGCACTGCGCGATCGCCTGCGGGTGCGAGTAGATCTTCTGCACGTCCTCGATCCGGCCGGAGACGCTCAGGAGGTCGTGGTGGACCACGAGCTGGATCTCCGCGAAGATCTTCAGGGCCGAGTCGAGGAACATGTCGAGGGTGTGGGTGACCACCCCCTCGGTGGAGTTCTCGATCGGGACCACGCCGTACTGCACGCGCCCGCGCTCGACCTCGTCGAAGACGTCGGCGATGGTTCGGGCCGCGACGTAGGTCGCCGAGCTGCCGAACTGCTGGACGGCCGCCTGGTGCGTGAAGCTCGCCTTGGGGCCGAAGAAGGCCACCTGGATCGGCTGCTCGAGGGCGAGCGACGCCGAGATGATCTCCCGGTAGACGGTGTGGAGCGCCTCGGTCGGGAACGGCCCGGTGTTGATCCGGGCGAGTCGCTCGTAGACCTCGCGCTCCCGCTCGGGTGCGTAGAAGCTCTTGCCGGTCTCGCGCTTGAGGTCGCCGACGCGGAGCACCGCGGCGGCTCGGCGATTGAGGAGCGCGACGATCTCTGCGTCGACCGCGTCGATCTCCTGGCGCAGACGGGCGAGTTCGGCCGACGGGTCGGCCATGCGGGTGCCTCCGAAGCAAGGAATCTCGGAAATATAGCAGGGATATCGGTGGGATGGCAACCGCCCCGGTTGCCCCGGCCGCCCTGGGCGCCGCGGGCGGGCGGCGCCCGCGTCCACGCCTCCCTTTCTCGGCGGCATCGGATACAGCGG
>DATCKS010000163.1:0-16846 GCA_036562265.1 Thermodesulfobacteriota bacterium
GTACTACGGCGACGAGATCGGCATGGAGGACGTCCCGATCCCGCCCGATCGCGTTCAGGACCCGTGGGAGCGGAACATCCCGGGGCTCGGCCTGGGGCGCGACCCCGAGCGGACGCCGATGCAGTGGGACGACAGCCCCAACGCCGGCTTCACGACCGGAACGCCCTGGCTGCCGCTCGCGGCCGACCGGCAGGCGGTGAACGTCGCCGCCGAGCGCCGGGACGCCGGCTCGCTCCTCCACTTCTACCGCCGCCTCATCGCGCTGCGCCGCTCGGAACCGGCGCTCGCGGTGGGCGCCTACGCCCCGGTCGCCGCCGAGGGGGACCTCGTCGCCTACGTCCGGAAGCACGGCGCGCGGCGGTTCCTGATCGTCCTCAACCTCGGGTCACGGCCCGCGGCCCTCGAGATGCCGGTCGAGGCGTCGCGCGGCCGCATCGTTCTCTCGACGCACCTCGACCGCGACGGCGAGCAGACCGGCGCCACGCTCTCCCTCCGCGGCGACGAGGGGGTGGTCGTGGCGCTGGCGTGACGGCGCCCGCGGTCGGTCCCTCCGCCTGCCACGAGGCCATCACGCGGTGCGAGACGGCAGTCGTCGCCCACCCGCTGCACGGCCGTTCATCGGCGCCCGATCACGACCCGCTTCCCAGGCAGCCGCAGTCGTGTCAAGAATGGTGGGAGAGCTCCGGAGGAAACCCCGATGGGACCAGGCGTCGGAGGGGCCGGCGTCGGGCGCGCGTGGCACACGATCGTGCACGACACGCTCAAGCACCACGACGTGCGGCTCGTGACCTACGTGCCGGACAAGGTGTTGATGCCGCTCATCACGAGCGTCGAGGCGGACCCCTTCTTCACCGCCTTCGCCACGACGAGGGAGGAGGAGGCCCTGGGGATCGTGGCCGGCGCCTGGATGGCCGGGATGCGCGGCGCGGTCCTCATGCAGACGAGCGGCTTCGGGACCGTGCCGAACGCCCTGGCGTCGCTGATCGTCCCCTACCAGATCCCCGCCCTGATGATCGTCTCGGAGCGCGGCACGCTCGGGGAGTTCAACGTCGGCCAGGCGTACGTCTGCCGGACGATGCGCCCGGTCCTCGACGCGCTCGGCATCGAGCACCACACGATCACCCGTCTCGACGAGCTGGAGTTCATCGTCGACCGGACGATCGTCCAGGCGATCGCCACGCAGTCGCCTGCGGCGCTCGTCCTCTCGCCGCTGCTCACCGGCGGCAAGGTCTTCGAGACGCGAGGCGCCGCATGAACCGCTTCGACCTCACCGCGCGCCTCGTCGCGAAGCTCGTGCGCGAGGAGGCGGTCGTCGCCGGCATCGGGAACACGAACTTCGACCTCTGGGCCGCCGGGCAGCGACCGCAGAACTTCTACATGCTGGGGAGCATGGGACTCGCCTGCCCGATCGCGCTCGGCGTCGCAATCGCGCAGCCCGAGCGCCGCGTCTTCGCCCTCGAGGGGGACGGCTCGCTCCTCATGCAGCTCGGCTGCCTCGCGACCATCGCCGCGCGGCGGCCGCGCAACCTCGCGATCGTCGTCTGGGACAACGGCGCCTACCAGATCACCGGCTCCCAGCCGACGGCGACGGCGGCCGGCGCCGACCTGGTGGCGATCGCGCGCGGCGCCGGGCTCGCGCGGAGCGCCTGGGCCAAGGACGAGCGGCACTTCGAGGCGCTGGTCGACGAGGCGCTGGCGAACGACGGACCGTGCCTGATCGCGGCACGGGTCGACCACGAGCCGGCGCGCGGCACGACCGAGCGCGACCCGGTCCGGATCCGCGAGCGCTTCATGCGCGGCCTCGGCGTCAGGCGCTGAGCGGCAAGGCGGCCTCGAGGCGAGACTCGACGCCGGTCAGGCGGCCTGCCCGGCGTTCTCGGCTGCCGGCAGTCGGATGACGAAGACGCTGCCGTGGCCGGGTCCGTCGCTCTCCGCCCAGATCCGCCCGCCGTGGAGGTTGACGATCTGCCGGCAGATGGCGAGGCCGAGTCCGGTGCCGCGGGCGCCGAGCCGCCTTGCGTTTCTCGCCTGCGCGAACGGCTCGAAGATCCGCTCGAGGTGTTCGGCGGCGATCCCTTCCCCGGTGTCCCTGACCCGGATGACCACCTCGCCGCCCACCGCTTCGGCCTCGACCGTGACCTCGCCCCCCGTCGGCGTGAACTTGACCGCGTTGGCGACGAGGTTCGTGAAGACCTGGATGAGCCTGAGCGGGTCGGCCCGGAGGACGAGGCTCGCCGGCACGTCGGACCTGAGCACGATGTCCTTCTCCCGGGCCTGCGCCTGCACGACCTCCTTGCTCGCGAGCACGATGTCGGCCAGCGCGACGGTCTCGAAGGCGAGCGGCGTCTCGCCGGCGGCGAGCTTCGACGCGTCGAGGAGGTCGTTGATGAGCGCGAGCATCGCCGCCGTGTTCCGGCTGGCCATCTCGAGGAGCTCGTCCGCGGGATGCTTCGATCGGTCTGCCAGGGCGTGCTTGAGAAGCCGGATGCTGGCGAGCACCGACGTGAGCGGGGTGCGCAGCTCGTGCGAGGCCCGGGCGAGGAACGTGTCCCGGGTCCGGATCGCCTCCTGGGCCTCCTGGTAGAGCCTGACGTTGTCGATGGCCAGGGCGGCGCGGTGGGCAAGCTCCTCGGCGAACCGCAGGTCGCTCGCCTCGTAGCGACGCCCGGACTCGGCCGCCAGGAAGGAGATCGCGCCGAGGCTGTGGCCCCTGGCGACGAGCGGCACGGCGATGAGCGACCGAAGCCCCATCGATCGCAGAAGCTCGAGGTGCTCGGCGTCCCGCGCGCCGTCGGCCAGGAGGGAGTCCGTGACCGCCGAGACCACCACCGGGCGGCCTTCCCGCAGCACCTTGCCCAGGATGTGGTTGTCCTTCGGCGGATACCGGCGCAGCCGCTCCCCCAGCGCCTGCCGGGCGGGGTCGGAGTGGGCGAAGGCGACGTGCCTCAAGAGCCCGCTCGGCTCCTGCAAGTCGACGACGCACCAGTCGGCGAACCTGGGGACCACGAGCCGGGCGATGCCGGCCAGGGTCGCCTCGTGGTCGAGGGTCGAGGCGAGGACCGTGCTCGCCTCGGCGAGGAAGCGCTGCTCCTCCTCGGCCTGCCTGCGCGCCGTCACGTCGAGCATCGACCCGACCGCGCGAACGGCGCGGCCCCGGTCGTCGCGCGCGATGTACGCCCGGTCGACGACGGCGGCGTAGGAGCCGTCGGCCCGCCTCACGCGATACTCGGCCGACCAGACCTCCTGCCCGTCGTCGATCGCGCGCTCCAGGCTCCCGACGAGACGGGCGCGGTCGTCGGGGTGGAGACAACCGGCCCACCAGGCCCGGGCGCGCTCGATCGTCGTCCCCGCCTCCTCGGGCGTGTACCCGAGGACGGCCGTCAGCGCCTCGTTCCAGGTCATCTCGCCGGTGTCGATGTTCCAGTCCCAGATGACGTCGTTCATCGCCCGCGCGGCGAGCCGGTACCTGGCCTCGCTCGCGCGGAGCGCGTCCTCCATCCGCTTGCGCTCGGTGATGTCGGCCACGGCGAGGAAGCAGCCGCACACCTCGCCCGCCTCGTCGAAGACCGGGGCCGCCCACTCGAGGAGCTTGCGCATCGTCCCGTCGGGCCAGACCACGTCGAGCTCCACATCCGAGACGCTCACGCCCCGGGCGGCGGCCATCTGCATCGGCAGCTCCTCCGGCGCGAGCTCGCGGCCATCCCGATACAGCCGGAACGGCGGCCTCTCGGTCGGCGGGGCGCTCTTCGAGAGGTTGCTCCCCGGCGGCATCCCCAGCATCCGCTCGAATGCCGGGTTGCCGGTGATGTAGCGGCACTCGCGGTCGTGGGCCAGGGCGATCCCGATCGGGATCAGGTCGAACAGCGTCTGGAACTCCGCGATGCGGCGCTCGAGCGCCCGGTTGGCCGCCGAGAGCTGCTCGAGCAACTTCGCGCGCTCGGTGTCGGCCCGCTGCCGGTCGATCGCGAGCGCCACCTGGTTGGCGATCGCCTCGATGAGTTCGACCTCGTCGGGTTCGAACCGCCGGCGCTGCCGGGTGCCGAAGGCAAGCGTCCCGAGGAGCCGGCCGCGCGCGACCAGGGGACAGCACACGTAGGCCTGGACGCCGAGCGCGCGGATGCGCCCGACGGCCGGGTCCGTGGTGGCCTGGACGTCCTCCACCACGAGCCGCGCCCGGCGCCGGGCGACCAGGCCGCACACCCCCTCGCCGAGGCGGAGCCGCTCGACCGACCCGACCATCCGGTCCGGAATCCCGGCGCTCGAGTCGAGCCGCAACGCCTCGCCGTCCTCGGTCACCCAGTAGTTGAGGTAGACCTCCAGCGAGAGGTGCGCCGCGAGCATCTCGCAGAGCCGACGAAGCGCCGCTCGGGGCTGCTCCTCCGCGAGGAGCACGAGCGTCGTGCGGGCCAGGAGCGCAAGGTGCGCGTTCGCCTGTCCTGCGCGCGTGTCGGCGCCCTGCGGGTCCATGTCACGATCCTCGTCGGGAGAGCACGGTGGGTGGCGGGTTGCGAACGGCGATTCTGCCGCCAGATCTGTCGACCGAGCAATCGATGCCCCGGCCTTCAGGCTGACAACCCGCCGTGGAACCGGGCGGCATTCTAGCGTGGCGCGACCCATTGCTCCACCGACGGCGCCGGAGGGGCGGGCCGCCTACGGCCCCGGCCCGCCTGGGCGGAGCGCCTGGTCGCCGATGGTCGATCGAGAAAGGGGGGCGGGCCGCGCCGCAACCGGGGCGGCCTACCTCGTCACCGACGTTCGCCGAGCCGACCGATCAGGCCGCGTCGGCGTCGGATGGGACACGGAGCGCCGATCAGGCGGCAATGACGATCTGGTCGTCCACCTCGACGACGCCGGGCGCCCCCCAGGCGACCCGCTCCGCCTCCTGCTTCTCCGCGAGCGAGCTGACCGTTCCCTTGAGGATCACCCTGGGCCCCTGCACGTCGACCGTGATCCGCTCGGCGTCCGTCTTCGCGCTGCGCACGAGCGCCTGCTCGATCTTCTCCTTGAGGTCCGAGGGTGACACGCCCGGCGCGACGGTCAGGTGGTTGCTCACGCCCCTGACACCCATCAGGCGGCGGACCACCTGCTCGGCGTCCTCCTTCTGGAACCGCCACTCGACCTCGCCCTCGAGCGTGACCCAACCATCGGAGACGGTGACGTCGATCCTGTCGGCGGGGACGAGGGCGTCCCACTCCAGGGCTCGGACGGCCGCCGCGGCGATGTCGGCGTCGGTCCGCTCGACCATCCCGGGCAGCCGGACCTCGATCTCGTTCGCCACGGCGTGGACGCCGCGCACGCGATGGGCCGCTTCCTCGGCAGCCCACTTCTTGAGGTAGGAGTCGACCCAACCGGTCAACGTGACGATCCCGTCCTTCGCGGTAACCCCGATCTCGTTGGCCCGCAGCCGGGCATCCCACTTCAGTTCCGCCTGCACGTCCTTCTGGATCTGCTCGTCGCTCCGTCCGGCATCCGCGGTGGCCATCGCGTCCTCCTCTCCCTCCCCGGTGTCGGCGCCCGACGACATGCTACCGCCGGCGATCGACACGGTCGGCGCGCGGGTCGCGTCGATCGCGCCTTCGCCGCCCGACCGGGAGGCGCTTGCCAGGGCCTCTCGCGGCCCCAGGCCTCGCGTCCGGCGTCGCGGTCAAGAAAGCCGGCGGTCCGGACATGGACGAACGGCCGTCCCGAGACGATGCTGGGAAGCCAAGGAGGTTCGCCCAAGGAGGTTCGTGCGATGAAACGCCTGGCCATCGTGATACGAGACGACGGCTTCGACCGGATCCTGACGCCGCTGACGTTCGCCTACACGCAGGCGTCCCATGGGGTGGAGGTCGACGTGCTGTTCGTCCTCTGGGCCGTCCGCGCGCTCACCGAGAAGGGGGCCGCCGCGCTGACGATCGACGGACGCCACGCCGGCGAAGCCGAGTGGCTGCGGCGGCGCCTTGCCGAGATCGGCGCGCCGACCACCATCCGCGAGTTCCTGAAGCGGCTCGCGGACACCGGCAAGGTCCGCCTCTACGCGTGCCAGTACGCGGCGAGGACGTTCGAGGTCGCCGAAGGCGACCTCGTCCCCGAGGCCGAGGGGATCGTCGACCCGGGCTGGTTCCTCGCGGAGCGAGCGACCCGCGCCGACCACTGCCAGTACTTCTGATCGGACGGCCCGTCCGGGGCCACTCCGCCTGGCCCCGGACGCCGCGGGCGGGCCGTCTCGAGGCTCGCTCGCGATGGTCGTTCGTCAGGGCATGTACAGGCCGCCGTTCACGTGGATGGTCTGCCCGGTGATGAACCGTCCCGTCGGCACGCAGAGCGCGACCACCATCGCGGCCACCTCCTCCGGCCGCCCGGGCCGGCCGACGAGCGGCTCGCCGCTCCCCGCGATCGTGGCGCTCTCCCCCGCCGTCGCCGCGCGCTGGCCGCCGATCTTCCCCGGCGCGACGCAGTTGACCGTGACGCCCCTCGACGCGAACTCCACCGCGAGCGCCTTCGTGAGCCCGACGAGACCGGCCTTGGCGGCGGCGACGTGCGCGCGGTTGTAGGCGCCGGTGTGGGCGGTGAGCCCGCCGATGTTGATGATCGTCCCGCCGCCGTTCGCGAGCATCACGGGCAGCACGGCCCGCGAGCAGAGAAAGGCGCCGTCGAGGATGACGCTCGTGATCTCCCGCCACTCGGCCAGGCTCATCTCGGTGAACGGCGACTGCTTCCGGTTCGCGGCGTTGTTGACCAGGATGTCGATGCGGCCGAAGGTCTCCACCACGCGGCGGACCATGGCCTCGACCTGCGCCTCGTCGGTCACGTCCGCGAGGTGCGCGAGGGCCCGGCCGCCCCTCGCCTCGACCTCCGCCACGACCGCCTGAGCCTCGGCCGCCGAGGTGCGTGCGTTGATGACGACGGCCGCGCCCTCGTCGGCGAGCGCCAGGGCGGTGGCCCGGCCGGTGCGGCGCACCGCCCCCGTGAGCAGCGCCACCCGCCCCTCGAGACGCCTCGGACTCACCCGTGTCTCCATACGTGACGTACCTCCCGCCGCGTCGAGGTCAGGCCTGAAGGAGAGGCCGAAGGGTACGCACCACGTCCTCGACGCGATCGATCTCGAGCAGCGTCGCGATCAGATCCTTGCCGCGCGCCTTGCCGATCACCGGCTCGATGAGGTCGAGCGCCTTGTCGGCGACCTCCTGCCGGCTCATCGGGTTCGCGGGCGTCCCCTTCACGGCGTGCGTCCGGTGGTACAGCTCCTTGCCCGCCCGGGTCCTGATCCGGATGATCACCTGCCGCGGCGGCAGCGCCGTCGTCAGCTCGGCGTTGGGGACGAGTTCGATCCGCTTCCGGAGGTCGAGGATCGCCGGATCGGACATGCGCGCGTGGTCGTGCGAGCTCGCGAACGACAGCCGGCCGTCGACCAGGGTGAGCGCGACGAGGTGCTGGACGTTGATGTTCGGCATCGTCCGGTTGTCGACGAGCCGGCACCGGTCGTCGGGCAGCTCGATGACGAGGCGGTCGACGTCGCCGGCCGTGACGCCGTGCTGCTCCATGAGGAAGACGATCGCGTCGATCGCGCCCTGGATCGGCGAACCGACGCACCACTTCTTGATCGTCGCCTCGAGGATCTCGTAGCGGCTGCCGAGGTCCTTCCACAGCTCGTCGGGACGGGGGTCGCTCGAGAACGCGGTGAAGAAGTTGTTCTCGCCCGAGAGCGCGTCGGCGACGCCGGTGAAGCCGGCGGCCACCATCGTGGCCGCCGCCAGGGCGTTCCTCGCGGTCATGCCGCCGAAGTCGAAGGCCTTCTCGATGTGCTGGTCGTCACGGGCCCAGCACTGCACCCCGGAGGCCTGCTGGACCGTGTAGGAGAGCTGGTACCGGATCTGCTCCGGGCTGAAGCCCATGAGCGCTCCGGCCGCGGCGGAGGCGCCGAAGAGCGGCCCGACGCTGTGCGTGCTGTGCCCGCCGGCATAGAGCTTGCGCGGGCCGAGCGACATGTTGAACCTCGCGCCGATGTCGTAGCCGAGCACGACCGCCTTGAGGAGGTTCCTGCCGTTCTGGCGCGCCAGCTCGGCGGCCGCGAGCGCGCCCGGCACGATGCCGCAGCCGGGGTGGAACCGCCCGCCGAGGTGCGAGTCGTCGGTTTCGTCCGCGTGTCCCATCATGCCGTTGGCGAGGGCGGCGTTGATCGGGTTCGTGAGGAAGTCGGCCCCGATCACCGTGCAGACCGGCGCGCCGCCGAGCGATTTCACGTAGGCGGTGGCCAGGATCCCGGGCTTCAACCGGGAGCCGGACACCATGGCGGCCACCGTGTCGAGCAGGTGGTGTCGTCCCTTCTCGAGCACCGGCTCCGGCACGTCGTTCGCGAGCGCGGTGCTGATGTACGAGCTGAGCTGCTCCATACCCGCCGACACTTCGCCATCGGTCGTTCTCATCGACTCCTCCGCGGCCCTTCACAGGTAGAAGACCAACACGTCGTTGCACGGCCGTGTGGGACTCCGTATTATGCACGATCACACGGACCCGGAGGGGCACGCATGGCGCTCATCGTCGAGCATCCGCAGCACCGTCGCCTCGCGCCCGACGAACTCGAGCCCTGGCGCGCGATCCCGGCGACGATCGCGTCCGACGAGACCAACCGCGCGGGCGGCCTCGATGCCGGCATCAAGCCGATCGGGGACGGCAAGCGGATCGCCGGGCAGGCCGTCACCGTCGAGGTGATGGCCGGCGACAACGCCGCGATCCAGCACGCCCTGGCGACCGCGCCGGCCGGGTCGGTGCTCGTCGTCGACGCCGGCGGCCTCATGCGCAACGCCGTCTGGGGCGGCATCACCCACCGCTACGCCGAACTGCGCCGCCTCGGCGGCGTCGTGATCGACGGCTGCGTCCGCGACGTCGCCGAGATCCGCGCCTCCTCCCTCCCCGTCTTCGCCCGTGGCGCGGTGCCCAACGGCCCGCACAAGGGGTTCGGCGGGGCCATCAACCGGCCGATCCAGTGCGGCGGCCGTCCCGTGCGCCCCGGCGACCTCGTGCTGGGCGACGACGACGGGGTCGTCGTCGTGCCGCTCGAGCAGGTGGACGAGGTGCTCGCGCGCTGCCGGGCGAAGCTCGAGCGGGAGGCCAGGCTCCTCGAGCGGCTCTCGGCCGGCGAGTCGATCCTCGAGGTCTTCAACGTACCCCCGGCCGACCGCATCGGCCGCTGACGGCCGCGCCACGTCGGTCCCGCCCCGTCCCGAGGAGAGACAGGACGCATGAAGATCGTCGACATCACGGCCACGGCGCACCACATCGAGGTGCCGCTTCCCCTGTTCACGAAGAACGTGGTCACGCGCCGCATCGTGTTCGCCCAGGTGAAGACCGACGAGGGGATCACCGGGTACGGCCTGACGGGCGGCCAGTTCCTCCCGTGGTCGGTCGTCGCGGCCCTCGAGAACGACTTCCTCGAGGTGGTGCGCGGCATGGACCCGCGCGACACCGAGGCGATCCACGAGAAGGTCTGGTGGGCGCTGAACATGCGCACCTTCACGGGCGTCGTCTCCTTCGCCCTCTCGGCCCTCGACATCGCCTGCTGGGACATCAAGGGGAAGGCGAGCGGCCGCACCGTCGCGCAGATGCTCGGCGGCGCCCGCGACTGGGCGCCGATCTACGTGACGTTCGGGTTCCCGATCTACGACCGGCAGCAGCTCGTCGAGGCCGCGAAGATCCAGGTCGACCGGGGGATCAAGCGCCTCAAGATGGTCGTCGGCGTGCATCCGGACGGCTGGGCGGAGGACGCCCGGAGGGTCCGCGCCGTGCGGGAGGCGATCGGTCCGGACGTCGAACTGATGCTCGACGCCAACTACAAGTTCTCCCCCATCGACGCGAAGCTCTTCTGCCGGGCGGTGGAGGACTGCGGGATCGTGTGGTTCGAGGAGCCGCTCTACGCGAACGACGTTCGCGCCCTCGCCGACCTCCGTCGCGCCACGAGCATTCCGATCGCGGCGGGCCAGATGGAGGGCCACCGCTGGCGCCTGCGCGAGCTGATCGAGCATCAGGCGGTGGACATCCTGCAGCCAAACGTTTGTTACAATGGCGGCTATACGGAGACCCAGAAGGTCGCGCACATGGCGCAGGCCTTCAACGTCCAGATCGCGAACGGCGGCGGCTGGCCGCTGTACAACCTGCACACGATGGCCGGGCTGATGAACGGCTGGCGGGTCGAGTTCCACCTCGGCATGCAGGAAGTCGGCGAGCGGATCTTCATCGATCCACCGAAGCCCGAGGGGAACATCGTGAGGGTCGGCCCGAAGCCGGGCGTCGGGCTCGAGCCGAACTTCGACGCGCTCGCCGCCTGCCAGATGAAGCGCTGAGTCGAGGGGCGACGAACGAACGCATGGCGACCACGGGCAAGGTCGACCTCGAGTACGGCGCGGCGCCGCTGCGCCTCAACGTCAGTCGGCGCTTCTGCGAGTTCGCGGCCGGCGTGCGGTTCGAGGACCTCCCCGAGGCGGTCGTGCACGAGACCCGCCGCGGCGTCCTCGACTGGCTCGGCTGCGCGCTGGCCGGCAGCACGCACCCGACCATCACGAAGCTCCTCGCGGGCCTCACGGCCCTCGGCAGTCTCGAGCGGGTGCCGGTCATCGGGCGCAAGCGCCGGCTCGGCCTCGTCGAGGCGGCCATCGCCAACGGGCAGAGCGGCCACGTGCTCGATTTCGACGACACGCACATGGACGGCGTCGTGCTCCACACGAGCTCGCCCGTCCTCGCCGCCCTGCTCTCCGCGGCCGAGACCGGCCGGTACGCCGGCCGCGACCTCATGGTCGCCTACGCGCTCGCCTTCGAGGCCGGAGTCCGGGTGGGCAAGGCGTCGCCCGGCCACCACGACGGGGGCTGGCACCTGACCGGCACGCTCGGCACGATCGCCGCCGGCGTCGCCGTCGGGCGGCTCCTCGGCCTCGACGCGACGCGGATGACCTGCGCCCTCGGCATCGCCACCACGCAGGCGGCCGGCATGCAGCAGAACCGGGGCACGATGTGCAAGTCGTTCCACGCCGGCCGGGCGGCCTCGAGCGGTCTGCTCGCCGCCTTCCTCGCGCGCGAGGGGTTCGACAGTTCCGACGAGATCATCGAGGGCAAGCGCGGCTTCGCGCGCATCTTCAGCAACGTCGCCGCGCCGGATGCGCTCCTCGAGAACCTCGGCTCCGACTGGCAGATCGTCCGGAACGGCTACAAGCCCTATGCCTGCGGGGTCGTCCTCCACCCGCTCATCGACGGCACGATCGCGCTCGGATCGCGAGGCATCGACCCGTCGCGCGTCGAGTCGATCGAGCTGGTCGTCCATCCCGCTGCCGTCCGCATCACGGGGGTCGAGGACCCCAGGACCGGCCTCCAGTCGAAGTTCAGCATCTACCACTCGGCCGCCGTCGCCTTCCTCGATCGGGCGGCCGGCGTGGCGCAGTACAGCGACGAGCGCGCCGTCGCGCCGGACGTCGTGGAGCTGCGCCGCAAGGTCAGGGTCTCCGTGAACGACCGCTTCCGGAAGGACGAGGCGCACGTCGCCGTCGTGGAGATCGGCGGCGCCCGTCACGAGACCCACGTCGATCACGCGTCGGGCACCAGGGACAACCCGATGTCCGACGAGGCGATCGAGGCGAAGTTCCTGGCCAACGCCGTGCCGGTCGTCGGCGAGGCGCGCGCGCGGGAGATCGCGAGGACGGTCTGGTCCCTCGAGGACTGCGCCGACGTTCGCGACCTCCTCGCCCTGTGCGCGTGACCGGGCGGGAGCGGGTCTCGAGGATGCCGCCGGCCCGGTTGAGAGACGGGGAGCTGCTCTCCGGCGCGGCGCTGGCCGGCCTTGGCGTCTACATCGTCAGCGAAGCGAGCCAGTGGTCCTTCCTCGGCCCGACCGGTCCGGGACCGGGCTTCTTCCCGGTCTGCTACGGCGTCGCGATGGTGGTGCTGTCGCTCGTGCTCGTCGGGCGCCGCCTCTTCGCGAGCCGGCCGGCAAGAGGCGGCGAGGCGCCGAACCGGCACGGGGTCGCCGTCGCCCTCCTCACCTGGCTCGCCTTCGCCCTCACCATCCCCCTCATGAAGTACCTCGGCTTCCTGGTCGCGTTCGGGCTGCTCACGTTCTTCGTCGTCGTGGTCGTCTTCAGGCGCTCGATCGCGGCGGGCGTCGCGGCGGCCGTCCTCTGCCCGGCGGCGTTCCAGCTCGTCTTCCCGGTCCTCCTCCAGGTGCGGCTGCCGGTCGGCCGCTTCGGGTTCTGAGATGGAAGCCGTACGCGGGCTCCTCCACGGATTCGGCGTCGCGCTCGAGCCGGTCAACCTGATGTGGTGCGTCATCGGCTGCTTCCTCGGCACGATCATCGGGATCCTGCCGGGCCTCGGGCCGGCGGCCACCATCGCCATGCTGCTGCCGCTCACCTTCCGGATGGACCCCACCGGCGGCATCATCATGCTGGCCGGCATCTACTACGGCGCGAAGTACGGCGGCTCGACGACCTCCATCCTGCTCAACATGCCGGGCGAGGCCTCGTCCGTCGTGACCTGCATCGACGGCTACCAGATGGCGAGGAAGGGCCGCGCCGGCGCGGCCCTCGGGATCGCGGCCATCGCCTCGTTCGTGGCCGGCACGATCGGCATCGTCATCCTCACGTTCCTGGCCCCGCCGCTGGCGGAACTCGCCCTCTCCTTCAGCTCGCCGGAGTTCTTCGCGCTGATGGTGCTCGGGCTCGCGCTGGTCGTCCTCCTGGCGGGAGACTCGATGCTCAAGGCCGTGCTGGCGCTCCTTCTGGGGCTGTGGCTCGCGAGCATCGGCACCGACCTCTTCACCGCGCAGACCCGCTTCACCATGGGACAGAGCGATCTCCTCGGCGGCATCGAGTTCATGGTCATCGCCGTCGGCGTCTACGCGATCACCGAGGTGATGCTGAGCATCGAGAACCGCGAGGAGGCCCGGCTCCTCCCGGTCCCCCGGGGGCTGCGCAACTACCTGCCGAGCTGGGAGGAGCTCAAGGCCTGCCGCTTCGCCTTCCTCAACGGGTCGCTGACCGGCTTCTTCATCGGCACGCTGCCCGGCGCGGCGTCCTCGGTGTCGTCGTTCGTCTCCTACGGGATCGAGAAGGCGGTCTCGAAGCGGCCGGAACTCTTCGGCCACGGCGCGCCGGAGGGGCTGGCCGCCCCGGAGGGAGCCAACAACGCCGACTCGAGCGGCGCCATGCTCCCGCTCCTGAGCTTCGGCATCCCGGCCGGCGGGAGCACGGCCATGCTGCTCTCGGCCCTGATCCTCTGGGGGTATCGCCCCGGTCCGCTCCTCATCCAGGAGTCGCCGGACCTCTTCTGGGGCCTGGTGGCGAGCATGTACATCGGCAACGTGGTTCTCCTGCTGATGAACCTCCCGCTCGTCCCCCTCTTCGCCCAGATCCTCCGGATCCCGACGCACATCCTCTTCTCGATCGTCCTCGGCGTCTCGATCGTCGGCGCCTACAGCGTGTCGGGCAACCTCTTCGACGTGCTGATGCTCGCCGCGTTCGGCCTGCTCGGGTACGTCATGGCCAAGCTGTCGTATCCGACGGCGCCGCTGGTGCTCGGCTTCGTGCTGGGCGATCCCCTCGAGCGAGCCGTCCGTCAGTCGCTCACCATGTCGCAGGGGGACCCCTCGATCCTCGTCGCGCGGCCGATTGCCGCCGTCATCCTGCTGGTCGCCGCCGTCGTCCTCTGCTCGCCGCTCATTCGCCGTCTGGTCGGCGCCGGCCGGCGCACGGCCGCCACGTGATGCGATCCCAGTGCCCACGTAGACCGTTCGACACTCGCATACGGGAGACACCATGAGACTGAGCGTTCTGGCAGCAGTCGCAGGCATCCTCGTCACGGTCGCGAGCGCGCACGCGCAGGGCTTCACGCCGACCCGGCCGGTGGAGGTCGTCGTCCACACCGGCCCCGGCGGCGGAACGGACGCGTTCGCCCGGGCCATGTTCACGGCGCTCCGGAAGGACGGGCTCCTCCCCGTCAACTTCCTGGTCGTGAACAAGACCGGGGGCGGCAGCGCGACCGCCATGCGGTACCTCCAGGAGAAGACGGGCGACGATCACACCATCGCCATCTTCTCCAGCGTCTGGATCACCGACCCGCTCGTCCAGAAGGAGGCGCCGCTCACGATCGATCAGCTCACGCCGATCTCCCGGCTCGTGCTCGAGCCGGCGCTCTTCGTCGTGAACGCGAAGTCCCCGTACAAGACGCTCAAGGACTTCATCGACGCCGCCAAGGCGAACCCCGGCCAGCTCAAGCAGTCCGGCGGCTCGGTGCTCGCTCGCGACGCCGTCGTCCGGCACGTGCTGCGGGCGCACACCGGCGCCGACTGGTCGTTCATCTCCTTCCCGTCGGGCGGCGAGCGGGTCGCGGCGCTCCTCGGCGGCCACGTCGACATCATGATGATCGAGCCGAGCGAGGCGGGCGAGCTGATCCGCTCCGGTCGCCTCCGGGCCCTCGCGCAGATCGCCGACACGCGGATCCCGGGGTTCCCCGACGTGCCGACGCTCAAGGAGGCCGGGTTCGACGTCCCCAACGTGCCGCAGGCGCGCGGGGTCGTGGCGCCCCCGAAGATGCCGGCGGCGGCCGTCGCCTACTACGAGGACCTCTTCCGCCGCGCGTCGCAGTCGCCCGCCTACAAGCAGTACCTGGCGGACACCCAGCTCGAGAACGCCTACCTCGGCTCGAGCGACCTCGCCGGCTTCCTGAAGCAGTACCAGAACCAGATGCGCGAGATCCTGAAGGGCGCCGGCGTCGCCGTCGTCCGCTAGTTCGCGCGTGGCCCGGCGCGCGCGCGCCGGGCCACGCCTCCCGATCGAGGCCACCCTCCCGATGAGCGAAACACGTCTCCTGTTCGCCGCCGAGGAGCTGCACGCCTTCACGGCGGCCGTCTTCCGGCACTGGAACATGCCCGAGGCCGACGCGCGCGTCGTCGCGACCGCGCTCGTGTCGGCCGACCTCCGGGGCGTCGACACGCACGGCGTCGCCCGCATCCCGTCCTACGTCGAGCGCTTCCGCCGGCGCCTCGTCGATCCCCGCCCGGCGATCACGGTGACCTCGCGGATGCCCTGGGCCGCGGTGGTCGACGGCGCCAACGGCATGGGGCCGGTCGTCGCGAACGCCGCCATGGGCGAGGCGATCCGGCGCGCGAACACGTTCGGCATCGGGGCTGCCACCGCGAAGCGGAGCAACCACTTCGGCGCGGCGGCCCACTACGCCCTGCAGGCCGTCGGTCACGACTGCATCGGCGTCTGCCTGTCGCCGGCCTCGAAGTCGCTCGCCCCCTACGGCAGCCGCGAACCGCTCTTCGGCACCAACCCCATCGCCGTCGCCGTGCCGGCCGGCTCCCACGCGCCCTGGGTCATGGACATGGCCACGAGCATCGCGGCGCGCGGCCACATCCGCCTGGCGGCGCGCCACGGCAAGCCGATCCCGGAGGGATGGGCCCTCGACGCCGAAGGGCGCCCGACCACCGACGCCGAGAAGGCGCTGGCCGGCGTCATGCTCCCCTTCGCGGGCGCCAAGGGCTCCGCCCTGGCGATGATGGTCGACATCCTGGGCGGCGTCCTCTCCGGCTCCGCGTTCGGCGGCGAGATCCGCGACATGACGCGAGACTTCGAGGCGCCGCAGGACGTCGGCCACTTCTTCCTGGCGTTCAAGATCGAGGCGTTCATGCCGCTCGCCGAGTTCACGAGCCGCATGGAGACCGAGATCGCGCGCCTCAAGGCGCTCAGGCCGGCGGCCGGCTTCACCGAGGTCCTGTACCCCGGCGAGCCGGAGGCGCGGCGAGAGGCCGAGCGCCGCGCCAATGGCATCCCGCTGTCGCCGCAGGTCGTCGACAGCCTGAAGGCGGTCGCCGACGAGGCCGGCGTCGCCTTTCCGGCCCCACGGGGCGGCGGTCCCACGCCGGAGTGACGCCGCTCGATCTCGTCCTGGTCGGCGTCTCGGCCTTCCTGACCTCGACGATCGCCGGCCTCTCGGGGTACGGCGCCGGACTCCTCATGCCGCTCGTCCTGGCCCCGGTGCTCGGCGCGCAGGCCGTCGTGCCGGTCCTGGCGGTCGCGGCGCTCTTCAACAACGCGAGCCGGCTCCTCGCCTTCCGCGACCAGGTCGACTGGCGCCGGGCGGCGGCGCTCGTCGCGGCGGCCGTCCCGACCTGCATCCTCGGCGCCACCTTCTACACCCGTCTGGACGCGCGGCAGGCGTCGTGCGTGATCGGCCTGGTCCTCCTCCTGCTCGTCCCCGCCCGCCGGCGCCTCGGCAAGCGGCTGATCGGCGGCTCGACCGCGGCCGGCGTCGCGAGCGGCGCCGTCTACGGCCTCCTGATCGGCAGCGCGCCGGGCGCGGGCCTCGTCCTCATCCCCATCCTCATGGGCATGGGGCTCGCCGGCCGTGCCGTGGTCGCGACCGACAGCGCCGTGTCGCTGACCGTCGGCCTGGTCAAGGTGAGCACCTTCCAGGCGTTCGGGTTCCTTCCCGCGGCGTGGTGGGCCGCCGCGATCGTCATCGGCCTCTGCGGCGTGCCGGGCGCGTTCGTGGCGCGCTGGCTCGGCGACCGCCTCCACGCGCGCGTGCTCGACGGCATCCTCGACGCCGGCGTCGTGATCGGCGGCGGCATGCTCCTCCTTCGCGGGCTCGGCCTTGCGTGAGGGCCCCGTACCGGGTCAGCAGACCTCGACGGGCACGGCGAGGACGTAGCCGGCGCCCCGCTCGGTCCTGATCAACTGGGGGACGCTCGGATCGACCTCGAGCTTGCGGCGCAGGCGGAGGACCTGCACGTCGATGCTCCGATCGTACACGTCGTCGTGGTGCACCCGGCTCGCGGCGAGGAGCTGCTCCCGGCTGAGCACCCGTTGCGGCGCCCGCA
>DATCKS010000190.1:0-14540 GCA_036562265.1 Thermodesulfobacteriota bacterium
GTACGGGCCATGGCGCTCCTCCACTACCTGGGATTTCGAGCAGTATACATTTGAGCCATGAGGGGCACAAGAGCGAGAACGAGCGGCGAGCGGCCCGCTGGCGGCCGGCAAGCCGGCACGCCGCCTACTGGTGAGTCGGGAGGGATTCGTCGTTAGGGGGCGGCCGGCGGGCGTCTAGACGGCCAAGAGCCGGCGCAGGGTGGCCTCGTCGGCGGCCAGCACCGGCATGGGGGCGGCGTGGACGATCCGCCCGCGCTCCATGACGAGCGCCTGGTCGGCGACCCGCCTGGCGAACGGCAGGTTCTGGTCGGCAAGCAGAATGGTCACCCCTTCGGCCCGGATCCGGTCGAGCGCCTCGGCGAGGAGCCCGACGATCAGCGGCGAGAGCCCCTCGGACGGCTCGTCGAGGAGGAGCAGCGACGGCTCGGCCATGAGCGCCCGCCCGATGGCGAGCATCTTCTGCTCGCCGCCGGACAGGTGCCGGCCCTGCCGGTCCCACAGGGCGCGCAGCGGGGGGAAGAGGTCGCCGATCTTCTCCTCGGACCACCGGCCTTCGGTCTGCCGGAGCGCCAGCCGGGGGAGCCGGAGGTTCTCCCTGACGGTCAGGTCGGGGAAGATCCGCCGGTCGTCCGGCACGTACCCGACGCCGAGCGCCGCGATCCTCTCCGGTGCGAGGCCGGCGATGTCGCGGCCGGCCAGCCGGATGCGGCTGCCGGCGTAGGGGACGTTGAGCCCCACCAGGCTCCGCAGCGTCGTCGTCTTGCCGACGCCGTTTCGTCCGAGGAGCGCCGTGACCTCGCCGCGGCGCACGGTGAACGAGACGTCCGAGAGGACCCGCGACAGCCCGTAGCCGGCGCCGAGCCGCTCAACCTCGAGGAGCGGCTCGCCGGCCGCCGCCGCGGGGTGCGCC
Organism: Thermodesulfobacteriota bacterium; assembly: GCA_036562265.1. GTDB lineage: Bacteria > DASVDK01 > DASVDK01 > DASVDK01 > DASVDK01 > DASVDK01. Next base: position 911 of record DATCKS010000190.1, read on the forward strand.
GCGCGCGCCGGCGCGTGGTCGGCCTCCCCCAGGTAGACCTCGCGCACCCGCGCGTCGGCCCGGATCGCCTCCGGGCTGCCGTCGGCGATCACCCGCCCGTGGTGCATCACGACGATCCGGCTCGCCATGCCGAAGACGACGTCCATGTCGTGCTCGACGAGGAGGAACGTGAGGCCGCCCGCGTCGGCGAGGTGGCGGATGCGCGCGAGCACCCGCTCGCGCTCGCCCGGCGCCATCCCGGCCGTCGGCTCGTCGAGGAAGATGAGTCGCGGTCCCGTCGCCAGCGCGAGGGCCAGCTCCAGCAGGCGCTGGTCGCCGTGCGACAGCTCCCCCGCCGGCACGCCCGCACGGTCGCCGAGACCGACCTCGTCGAGGAGCCGCATGACCTCGCGCCGCACGTCGGGCAACTGGTCGAGGCGGCGCCACGGCCTGAAGGCGAGCCCCGCGGCCGACACGACCGGGATGGCGACGTTCGCCTCGACCGGGAGGCGCGGGAAGACGCTCGTCACCTGGAAGGCGCGCCCCATGCCGGCCCGGATGCGCGCCGAGGCGGGCCAGCGCGTGACGTCCGTGCCGGCGAAGCGGATCTGCCCCCGGTCGGCCTCGAGCCGGCCGGTGAGGAGGTTGATGAGGGTCGTCTTGCCGGCGCCGTTCGGGCCGATCACGGCCGTGATGCCGCCGCCCGGCAGGACGAGGTCGACGCCGGCCACCGCCGTGAAGTCGCCGAACGACCTGGCGAGGCCCTCCACCTCGAGGAGCGCCGTCACGGCGTCCCCCGACCGCGGAACCGGCTCAGGGCGCCGAGGAGGCCGCCTCTGAACGTGAGGACGATGGCGAGGAGCCCGGCGCCGAAGACCAGGAGCCAGTACGTCGTGTAGCGGACGATGATCTCCTTGAGGCCGATGTAGACCGCCGCGCCGACGATGGGGCCGGCGAAGGCCAGCGGCCCGCCGATGAGGGTCGCCATGACCGGCTCGGCCGACTTGGTCCAGTGCGCCGAGGCGGGCGCCACGGTCTGCTCGAGGGGGGCCACGAGGGCACCGGCCAGCCCGGCGAAGAGCCCGGCCAGGACGAAGGCGAGGAGCACGTAGCGGCGCACCGGCACCCCCGCGAACTCCGTGCGGACGCCGTTCTCGCGGATTCCCCTCAGGACCAGGCCGAACGGCGAGGCCGAGACGCGGTAGAGCACGTACATGGCGAGGACGACGAGGACGCCCGCGAAGCGGAAGTAGGCCGGCAGCGGGTTCAGGTTGGCCAGCGGAACGCCGGCGACCACGAGCGGCCCGCGGGGGATGCCGATGAGGCCGTCGTCGCCCCCCGTCACGTCGGTCCACTTCCAGACGACCGCGTACACCATCATCCCGAAGGCGAGCGTGAGCATCGAGAAGTAGACGTGCGTGTGCCGCACGCAGAAGACGCCGATCGCCGCCGCGAGCACCCCCGCGGCGAGCGCCCCGGCGAGCACCGCCGGCAGGAGCGACACGGTGTCGCTCCGCAGGAGGAGGCCGGTCACGTAGGCGCCGGCCGCGTAGAACGCGGCGTGCCCGAAGGAGAGGAGCCCGGTCGTGCCGAAGAGGAGGTTGAAGGAGAGGGCGAAGAGGGCGAGCAGCAGCATGTTGAGCACGAGGTACTGCTGGAAGCGGCCGGCGACCGCCGGCAGGGCGAGCACCAGCACCAGCGCCGCCGCCACGACCGCCCCCTCCCGCCAGCGCTTCACGATCTCACGCCTCCTTCAACGGCTCGCGGCCGACTTCCGCTCCGCCCGGGATGAACCCGGGCTCCGCTCCCCGGCGCGCCTTGCGGCGCGCCAACCCACCGGTGGCCGCTCGCCTCGCTCGGCGGCTGGCGCCGCCTCGATCAACGCCTCGCGGCCGGCTTCCGCTCCGCCGCGGCGAAGCCGCGGCGCCGCTCGTCGGCGGCCCTGCGGGCCGCCAACCATACCGGTGGCCCCTCGCCTCGGTCGGCGTGCCATCACGCCTCCTTCGCCCCGAAGAGGCCCCAGGGCCGCCAGATGAGGACGATCGCCATGCCGACGTAGGCCAGGGCCAGCTCGAAGACCGGCAGGAACATGATGCCGTAGGCGTGCAATAGCCCGATCACGACCGCGCCGAGGAAGGCGCCGCGGAGGCTGCCGAGCCCTCCGAGCACCACCACGACGAACGCCTCGATGATGATGAACTCCCCCATGCCGGGCGAGATGGCGCGCACCGGGATGGAGAGCGCGCCGCCGAGGCCGGCGAGCCAGGCGCCGAGGCAGAAGACGCCGGTGAAGAGGCGCGAGGAGCGGACGCCGAGGGCGCGCGCCATCTCGCGGTCGGCGGCCGTTGCGCGGATCACGAGCCCCCACCGGCTGCGCTCGAGGAAGAGCCAGAGGCCGAGCCCCACCGCCGCGCCGACGCCGAGGATGAAGAGGTGGTAGACCGGCAGCGGCGCGCCGAAGAGCACGACCGCGCCCGAGAGCGCGGCCGGGACCGGCGGCGACTGGTAGAGCGGCCCCCAGACGAGCTTCACGAGGTCGTCGAAGATCAGGACGAAGGCGAAGGTGAGAAGGAGCTGAAAGGCGACGTCGAGCCGGTAGACCCGTCTCAGGAACCCGACCTCCATCGCCCACCCGATGGCGACCACGAGGAGCGGGCCTACGAGGAGGGCGAGCCAGAAGTGGCCGCCGAGGAGGCCGAGGGCGAAGTAGGTGAGGTAGGCCCCCAGCATGTAGAGGCTGCCGTGGGCGAAGTTGAGCACCCGCAGCACGCCGAAGATCAGCGAGAGCCCCGCCGCCACGAGCCAGAGGTACATCGCCTCGGTGAGGCCGACGAGGCCCTGGAAGACGTACGGCGCCATCACCCGCGGGGGCCCCGCTCGTCACGACGGCGCGAGAGTCCGCGGCGCCGCCCGCACTCCCGGCGGCACCCGGCCTCGCGGCCGGGTGCCCGCCTCCCACGGGCCCGCGCCGGGCACGAAACGCCCCCTGCCGGCGGCAGGCGCCTTCCGAGCCCGGCCCGAGCCTCGACGCGTCCGTGCAACCGTTACCCCTCCACCGGCGGGAAGGGCGGGTTGCGGTAGTAGTCGCTGGCCGAGGCGACCTTGAGGTTCGTGAGGACCGGCATCGGGTACTTCGGGTCGTGGGTGATCTGCCCCCACGGCACCTCGTAGATCGCCTGGTGGTCCTCCTTGCGGATCACCGACCGGCCGGCCGGACGGTCGAGCGTCATCCCCTCCATCACCGGGATCAGCTTCTGGGTGTCGAGGGAGCCCGCCTGCTCCACGGCCTGCTTGATCATGTAGACGGCTGCGTACGACGTCTCGGAGACGTAGTGCGGGTAGGTGTTCCACCGCTTCCGGAAGCGCTCGACGAAGCGCCGGTTCGTCTCCGTGTCCGGGTACTGGAACCAGTAGCGTCCCGAGGCCCAGGTCCCCTCGGGGTACTCCTTGCCGAGCCCCTCGAGGACGTCCATGGCCGAGCCCATGGTGACCATGACCGCCTTGGTGCTCTCGAACACCCGGAAGAGCTTCGCCTGCTTGACGAAGGTGACCGCCTCGCCCCCCCACTCGGTGGAGAAGATCCCCTCGGGGGAGGACGCCATGACCTTGCTGATGTGGCTCGAGAAGTCGACCGTGCCGAACTTGGCGAAGCTCTCCGACACGAACTCGACGTCCGGCTTGAGGCGCGAGAGCGTCGCCTTGAACATCTTCCACGACGTGTGGCCGTACTCGTAGTCGGGCGAGACGGTGGCCCAGCGCTTCACCGGCAAGTCCTTCGCGACGAACGCCGAGGCGATGGCGTCCTGGTAGACCGGCACGCTCGTCCGGAAGAGCTCCTTCAGCCCCTTCTTGTAGACGAGCTCCTCGTTGTACTTCTCCGTGGCGCCGTGCGTCACGATGAGGATCTTGCCGAGCGACGGCATCACCTGCCCGACGGCCAGGGCGACCCCCGACGAGTCGATGCCGATGATGAAGTCGGCCCCCCACTGGTCGACGAAGTAGCGCGCGTTCCTGACGCCGACGTCCGGCTTGAGCTCGTCGTCCCGGAAGTCGAGCTCGATCTTGTTGCCGCCCACGCCGCCCGCGCTGTTGATCTCTTCCGCGGCGAGAATGGCCCCCTTCTTCATGAACTCGCCGTAGCCGCCGAGCGGGCCCGACATGATCCCCATGCCGCCGACTTTGATGGGGCGCTTGAGGTTGATGGCCGGCGCGCCGATGGCGCGGCCGGGGGCGAGGCTCGCGGCCAGCGCCGCGCCGGCGGAGACCTCGAGGAATCGACGACGGGTCGTCCGGGTTCCCTGTGCCATAGACCCACTCCTCTCCGGTGAGAGACAACCGTCGTTTGATCATCGGCCGAGTACCGGGGGTGTGTCAACCAGGGAAGCGCCTGATCCGGCGGCGATCGTGCAGCCGGCCAGGCCGGCGGGCTCGCGGGGAGAGCAAGGCGAGCGCTCGTGCTCTCCACCGGCGACGGCGACGTTGACAGGCAGGCGAGAGGCGTGGTTCGCTCTCGGGCCATGCGCCGCCCGCTCGAGCGCCGCTTCTCCTGGTCGGTGAGCCGCGACCGGCTCTTTCGCGCCTGCCCACGCGCGTACTGGTACCGGTACTACGGCTCCTGGGGCGGCTGGGAGGCGGACGCCTCGCCCGAGGTCCGCGAGCTGTACGTCCTCAAGCAGCTCTCGACGCGACACCAGTGGGTCGGCGCCTCGGTGCACGCCGCGATCGAGCAGGTGCTCGTGGCGCTGCGCAACGGCCGTCCCCTCTCCCGCGACGAGGCCTGCCGCCAGCTCACCTTCCGCATGCGGGGGGCGTTCGACGCGTCGCGCCGGGGCCGCTACTGGCGCGAGCCGAAGGCCGGCGGCCTCGTCGAGCACGAGTACCGCCTCCCCGTGAGCGACGAGGAGTGGCGGTCGCTCCACGAGGGGGCGGTGCGCGCCCTCGCGGCCGCCTTCGACCTGCCGATCTTCGACCGTCTCGCCCGCCTCGGGCGGGACGACTGGCTCGCCATCGAGCTTCGGGACGCGTTCGAGGTGGACGGCGTTCCGGTCTTCTGCGTGCCGGACCTCGCCTTCCGCGAGGAGGGGCGGGTGGTGATCGTCGACTGGAAGACCGGCGCGCCGGAGGGGCCCGAGGCCGAGGCGGCCGTCCGCTTCCAGCTCGCCTGCTACGGCCTCTACGCGCGTGCCCGCCTGGGCGCCGGCCCGGACACGCTGCGGCTCGGCGTCGCGTTCCTCGCCGTGCCGGAGTACCGCGAGTCGACGATCGACGAGGCGGGGCTTGCCGACGCGGAGGCGACGCTCCGCGCGAGCATCGCGGCGATGCGCGCCCGCATGGCCGATCCGGCCGCCGACCTCGCGGACGTGGCCGACTTCCCCCCGATCGAGTCGGGGGAGCGCTGCACCGTCTGCCCCTTCCGCCGCCCCTGCCGGGGGGCCTGATCGTCCCCTACCCGGCTCGCCGGGCCGGAACCTCCTCGGTTCCGACGAACGCCCGCTCGAGCGTCGAGCCGTCGAAGAGGCGCTCGAGGACCTCCTCGCGCAGCGTTCCCGTCGCGTCGAGGCCGGTCAGGTCCGACGCGGCCACGCCGGGCCGGCCGGCCTCGAGGGCCGCCTCGAGCCGGGCTCGCACCTCGTCCCGCGACAGGTCGTAGAAGATCCTGAGCGCCCGTGCCAGGGGAGCGCCCCTGAGGGGTACTGGATGGTCGGGTGACGGGATGTAGCGGATGGCCGTGACCACGCGGTGAGCCTCCTCGTCGTCCGCCGGGACGCCGATAACGCGACGGTACGGGGAACGCGGGTAGACCGTGCTCCCGATCACGAATCCGGCCCACACACCCGATAAGAATGTGAGGAAACGACTCTACACCGATCGATCGAGCGGGGCAACAGGGTGAGGACGCCCGATCAGTCCTTCCCCCGCTCCGCCGACGAGAGGACGACCAGCCCCACCCCCCCGAGGATGACCGCCAGGTTGAGGAGCACGGAGAGGCGATGGCCGGCGTCGCGGGCGGCGGTGTCTCCCGCCAGGCGGGCGGCCCGGACCTCCGGCAGCACCACCAGCCCGGCGTAGGCCGAGACGGCGAGCATGAGGGCGAGAATCGCGGCCCGCCAGCGCGCGCCGGGGCCGAACGTGCGGGCGAGCGCCGCCAGGCCGAGCGTGGCCGCGAGCGCGAGGCCGCCGGCGATCCACCCGGTGGCGTAGTAGACGGGGAAGAGCGCCGCGACCGCGCGCGCCGCCTCGTCGCGCGGCAGCATCGCGAAGATCCTCGGGGTGGCGGCGAAGGAGAAGAAGACGAGCGTGCCGACCCAGACCGTCAGCGAGAGGAGGTAGATCGCGCGCAGGACGCCGCGCATGGCGCGCTCATCCCATCGCCTGGACGATCGCGTCGGTCATGGCGCGCGTTCCGGCGGTTCCGCCGAGGTCGGGGGTGACCGTGGTGCGCGCGGCGATGACCCGGTGGACGGCGGTCTCGATCCGCTCGGCCGCCCGGGTCTCGCCGAGGTGGCGGAGCATGAGGGCCGCCGACAGGATGATCGCCGTCGGGTTCGCCCGGTCCTGCCCCGCGATGTCGGGCGCGCTGCCGTGGACCGCCTCGAAGAGCGCGCAGTCGTCGCCGAGGTTCGCCCCGGGCACGACGCCGAGGCCGCCCGCGAGTCCCGCGCAGAGGTCCGACAGGACGTCGCCGTAGAAGTTCTCCATGACGAGCACGTCGAAGCGCGTCGGGTTCATGACGAGCTGCATCGCGCAGTTGTCGATGATGATCTCGTCGTAGGCGATGTCCGGGTAGCGGGAGGCCACCTGGCGGCAGCAGTCGAGGAAGAGGCCGTCGCTGAGCTTCATGATGTTGGCCTTGTGCACCGCCGTGACCTTCTTGCGCCCGTGCGTGCGCGCGTACTCGAAGGCGAAGGTCGCGATCCGCTTGGTGGCTCGCTCGGTGATGACCTTGAGCGAGGCGACGACGCCCGGGACGATCGTGTGCTCGAGCCCGGCGTAGAGGCCCTCGGTGTTCTCCCGGACGACGACGATGTCGACGCCGGCGAACTCCGGCCTGAGCTCCGGGATCACGCGCGTCGGCCGGAGGCCCACGTAGAGGTCGAGCGCCTTGCGGAGCGTGACGTTGGCGCTGGTGAAGCCCTTGCCGATCGGCGTGGTGATGGGCCCCTTGATGCCGACGCGGTTCTTGCGGAGCGACTCGAGGAGCGCCGCCGGAACCACCTCGCCGGTCGACGCGAGGGCCGCCGTCCCGGCGAGCTGGCGGTCCCACTCGACGTCCACGCCCGACGCGGCGACCACGCGGGCCATCGCCTCGCAGATCTCGGGTCCGATGCCGTCCCCCGGCAAGAGGGTGATGCGATACGTCACGCTCGTGCGCCTCCGAAAAGGGTCGCGGTCCGCTGCCGGGCGGGCATTCTAACACCCCCGACTCGCACCCGGCACGAGCCTTGCCTCGTGCGCGGGTGACGGCTCGTTCGGAGGATTGGCGAAGTGACCGATCATCGGTTGGTGTTGACGACGCGCCTTGCGGCCGCCATCGCGGCCGCCGCGCTGGTGCTCGCGCTCGGCGGCTGCGAGAAGGGCCCGGGAGAGCGCATCGGCGAGGCGGTGGACGAGGCGACCGGCAACCGGAGCGGCGCCGAGCGGGCCGGCGACGAGGCCGAGGACGCCGCAAGCGAGGCCCGCGAGGCGGCGGAGGAGGCCGGGCGCGCCGTGAAGGACGGGGTGAACTGACCGGCTGGACGTCGCGTGCGTTCGGGCCGCCGCGCCGCATCCGGCGCCGCGCGGTAAAGCCGGCCCGATCGCGGGCCACGGCCGGCCTCGGGCGGTCACACCCGCGGCACGTCGAGCGTCAGGATGAAGTCGCCGACCGCCTGGGTCACGCGGCGCAGCCGGTCGCGCACCGCCACCGTCTCGAGGAGCCGTTGCCGCTCGGCCACGTCCGGGACCGCCACCGAGGCGATCACGTCGACGAGCAGCCCCGGATCCCTCGCCCGCGTCACGAATCTCGTCAGGTCCTCGCTCGCCCCCGGCAACTCCGCCGCGAGCCGCAGGTAGCAGAGCTTGAGCGTCGTCAGCTCTCGCTCGAGCCCGCCCGGTCCCTCGGGCGGGTACTCGTCCTCGAGGATCCGCCCGTGCACGATCCGGTAGGGCGTGTCCGTCGCCAGTTCCTCCTCGACCGCGACGCGCGCCACGCCCTTGAGAGCGATGTTGAACCGGCCGTCGGGGAGCCGTTCGTCGTGCACGATCACCCCCGCGCCGACCACGCCGTGGATCTCCGGCTGCCGGCCGCCCCCTCGGCCCGGCTTGAGGAGGGCCATGGCGAGCACCCGCGGCCCGGCCAGGCAATCGGCCACCATCCGCCGGTAGCGCGGCTCGAAGATGTGCAGCGGGAGCACCATGTGCGGGAACAGCACGGTCTCCGGCAGCGGGAAGATCGGCAGGCGGTCCACGGTGGCCGCGACGCGCGCGAGCGCTTCGTCCATGGAGACAGCGTACATCCCCCCCGTGGCCGTGACAAACGGGTCCTGCGCGCTACGATCCTCCCGGTCATGAGCCGGACGGGCGACACCGCCCCCCCGAAGGGCAAGCGGTACAGTCAGTACTTCCGCAGCGCGGGCAACATGCTCCAGCGCGGCCGCCTCGCGGAGGCCATCGGCGTGCTCGAGCGGGGCGCGGCGCTCGCCCGCGAGCAGGGCGACGCCGACTTCGCCGCCCTCTTCGAGGCCGAGGCCGCGGAGCGCCGCGCGGAACTGGAGGAGAGGGGACATCGGGGATGATCACGGGGACGCTGGCCAGCAAGGCGTTCAAGGAGTGGGCGGTCGTCTGCCAGGCGCTCGCCGCGGGCCGCCAGGTGCTCCTCCTCCGCAAGGGCGGCATCCACGAGGCAAAGGGACGCTTCCCGACCGAGTTCCGGCAGTTCTTCCTGCAGCCGACCTACGAGCACCAGAACACCGCCGAGCTCAAGCCCGAGGCCCACGCCGACCTGGCGCGCCTCGCCGCGGCCGCACCGGCCGAGGGGCGCATCCGGATCGACGGCTACGCCACCGTCGAGGAGGTGATCGTCGCCGAGAGCCGGGAGCAGCTCGCGCGCCTCGAGGGCGAGCACATCTGGAGCCCCGCGTACATCGACATGCGGCTCGGGTGGAAGCCGGAGCGCCCCCTCTACCTGATGGTCCTCCGCTACTACCGGACGCCCGAGGCGCTCGAGGTGCCGCTGCGCAAGGCGTACGGCGGCTGCCGGTCGTTCATCGACCTCGATCCCGAGGACCTCCCGCCCGACCTCGCGGCGCGCCTCGCGGCCGGGCTCGTGCCCGCCCTGGACGACGAGACGTTCCGGGCGCGCGTGGCCCGCATCCTCGACCTCGCGCGGTAGCCGCCCCTGCCGATCGCACGGCGGGCGGTCGCTTCCGCAAGCTCCCTTCTCAGGTCACCGGCTCGGCCGCCGCGGACAGCCACTCGACCACCTCCCGGTCGGCCGGCGGGACGGGGTAGCGGCCGAGTTCCGCGCGCGGGACCCAGGCGACGGCGGCGACCTGGAGCGCTCTCGGCTCGCCGCGGACGAGCCGGCAGCGGAAGAAGCGGATCTCGACGGTGCGGTCGGGGTAGGCGTGGCGCACCCGCCGCGCCTCGCCCCTTACCTCCACCTCGACCCCCACCTCCTCGAGCAGCTCGCGCGCGAGGCAGGCCTCGAAGGTCTCCCCCGCCTCGCGCTTCCCCCCGGGAAACTCCCAGAACCCCGCGAGGTGCGTGCCGGCGGGCCGCTGCGCGAGCAGGATGCAGCCGTCGCGCTCGAGGAGCGCGGCGGCGACCTCGACGACGCGGCTAGTCGGCATCGAGGCCCGTGACCTCGCGGCCGCGGCCGCCGAGGCGCATCACGTGCGCCACCTCGGGACGTGCGGCGACCACCGCGCGGTAGTGCGCGCGGACGGCAGCCACGATCTCCCCGCGCCGGCCGAGCAGGTCGTCGCCCAGCTCGACGACGCGCAGGTTCGGCCAGGCGAGCGGCCGCACGCGGACGACACGGGCCAGCGCCTCGGCCGCCGGCCGGTCGGGCCGCGCCTGCGCGAGCAGGAGCGTCAGGGCGGCCGTCGAGCGGGAGATGCCGGCGTGGCAGTGGACGAGGAGGTGCGCGTCCTCGCGCGGCGCGCGCAGGAGGTCTTCCCCGAAGGCGAGGAGCGCCGCGATGTCGTCCCGGCTCGGCGCGACCTGTCCGTCCTGCTCGTCGATGACGTCGTGGAAGCGGAGTTCGAGCCGGGTGTGCTCGCCGAAGGCGCCGAACGCATCGGGCTCGGGCGCCTCGGGATCGAGGATGGACAGGACGTGGCTCACGCCGGCCGTCCGGTAGTCGGCGAGCTCGGGAATGCCGCAGACGCTGACGTCGTAGGGGACGAACGGATCGTGTCGGAGCATGTATCAGGATATCAGGTCGAGGCTCGAGACCGGCGTCCGGGCGCCGCGGCACGGGGCGCGGAGGCCCGCCCCCCGACCTCGGGCGCCGCCTCGAGGACGGACGTGACGCCGCCCTGGCGTCCGGCCCGACGCCGCGGCGCGCCGGGCTTCGCCCTGGGCCTCGTCACTGCCGGCGCTCCGGCCTTCGGCCGGGCCCCCGCTCCCCGGCGGGCATCCCCGCGACGTGCCAGCGGCGACGTCTTGCAGAAGTCGCGCATGGGGCAGACGAGGCAGAGCGGCTTGCGCGCCGTGCAGACCAGGGCGCCGAAGTCCATCAGGGCGGAGTTGAAGGCGAAGGCCCTGCCGCGCGGCACGAGCCGCTCGGAGAGGGCCCAGAGGCGCCGCCTGGCCGCGTGGTCGACCCGCGGTTGTCGGAAGCCGGCCGCCCCGTCGGGCAGGCCCGGGCCGACGAACACGCGGTGGAGCACCCGAAGGACGTTGGTGTCGAGGATGGCCGCGTCCTTGCGGAAGGCGAAGGAGAGGACCGCGCCGGCGGTGTAGCGGCCGATCCCCTTCATGCCGAGGAGCGCCTCGGGCTCGTCGGGCAGCCGGCCGCCGTAGCGGGCCACGGTCTCGCGGGCGATCGAGTGGAGCCGCACCGGCCGGATGTTGTAGCCGAGCGGGCGCCACTCGGCGCAGACCTCGTCGAGCGAGGCGGCGGCCAGCGCCTCGAACGACGGCCACTTCGCGATCCAGGCCTCGTACTTCGGCCGGACCCGTTCGACCTGGGTCTGCTGGAGCATGATCTCCGAGACGAGGATCCGGTAGGGGTCGTCGGTGCGGCGCCAGGGGAGGTCGCGGCCGTGCGCCGCGAACCACCGGAGGAGCCGGCCGCGGAACGTCCGGACGTGGCCTGGCGAGAGCGAGAGGTCGTCGTCGGAGCGGCAGCGCCCTCCGGATGCACGACTACGCCGTGGGCGGGGCACGGGCGGAGTGTATCACGGTGTGTGTAGAATGCTGGCCATGCGCGACCTCCTCGCCGACTTCAAGGAACCGATCCCGGTCCTCGACAAGGGCTTCGTCCGCGCCGTCGACTGCATGCCGCGGTTCGTCGACGACGGCCAGACCGCCGATCAGGCCATCGTGCAGGCGGCACGGGTGTCCTACGGCGCCGGCACGAAGACCGTGCGCGAGGACCGCGCCCTCATCCACTACCTCATGCGGCACCAGCACACCTCGCCCTTCGAGCAGGTCGAGATCAAGTTCCACATGCGGCTGCCGATCTTCGTGGCGCGCCAGATGGTCCGGCACCGCACCGCGTCGCTCAACGAGGAGAGCCTGCGGTACTCCGAGGCGAGGGACGAGTTCTACCTGCCGCGCGTGGAGGACATCCGCTACCAGTCGGCGCGCAACAAGCAGGGCCGGGCGGACGAGCGGCTCCCCGCCGAGGAAGCCGAGGCGATCCGACGCGAGCTCGAGGAGGACCAGCGCCAGATGTACGCGCGCTACCGCAGCCACCTCGACCGGGGCGTGGCGCGCGAGCTGGCCCGGGTGAACCTGCCGGTGTCGCTCATGACGGCGTGGTACTGGAAGGTCGACCTCCACAACCTCTTCCACTTCCTCAAGCTCCGGCTCGACCCGCACGCCCAGTACGAGATCCGCGCGTACGCCGAGGCGATGGCGAAGGTCGCCCGGGCGGTCGCCCCCGTGGCCTACGAGGCCTTCGAGGAGCACGTCCTCGAGGCCGTGCGCTTCTCCCGCACCGAGATGGCCGCGCTCCGCCGCATGCTCCGCGGCGAGCCGCACGGGCTGGAGGGCAGGCCGGCGGACGAGTTCCTCGACAAGCTGGGGCTTCGCGGCGGCGCCTGACGCGCCCGCGCGACCGCGACTTCGTGAAGGATTTCCTTTGTCCGGACCGTCCGGCCGGCATGATACGATTCGCTCCGTATGGAGCCCGGCACGACACGCCGCGCCTCCAGACGGTGGCGCGAGGCGCTTCCGTTCGTGGCGCCGGCCGCCATCCTCGCGGCCGGCATCGTCGCGCTGGCCGCCACCGACCTCTGGCGTAGCCGCGAGGCGGCGCTCGCCGAGGGCGAGCGCCGGGCCGAGGGGCTCGTGCACGTGCTCGCCGAGCAGACGCTCCGGAGCCTGCAGGCGGTCGACCTCACGCTCCAGGGGATCGCGCAGACCCTCGAGCTGACGCCGGGACGGCCGAAGCACAGCCCGGAGTTCGAGGAGGCGATGCGGGCGCGGCTCCCCTCCCTCCCGTACGTCCGTGCGCTCTTCGTCATCGGTCCCGACGGCCACATCACGCAGGACACCGACGTCGGCACGCCGGACGTGAGCCTCGCCGACCGGCCCTACTTCCAGGCCCACCGGGACGACCCGGATCTCGGGCTGCACGTCGGCACGCCGCTCGTGAGCCGCTCGACCGGAACCTGGTTCCTCAGCATGAGCCGGCGCGTGACCGCGCCGGACGGCGGCTTCGGCGGGGTGGTCGTCGCCGCGGTCGAGGTGAGCGCCCTCACCAACTTCTACAACGGGATCGACGTGGGCCCCGGCGGCTCGCTGGCGCTCTTCCTCACCGACGGCACGCTCGTCGCGCGCATCCCGGACAGCGAGGGGGTCGGGACCATCCCGACCGAGAGCGAGGTGTTCCGCGAGAGGCTCGGCGGGCCGGACCGGACCCTGCGCGGACCGAGCCCGCTCGACGGCAAGGTGCGGGTCGTGAGCTTCCGCCCGGTCGAGGGCCTCCCGCTCGTCGTCATGGTCGGTCTGACCGAGGAGGCCCTGCTCGCCGCGTGGCGCACCAGGGCGATGATGCTCGGCGGCACGACGGGCGTCCTCCTCACGCTCGTTGCCGCGACCACGGCGCTCCTCGTCGAGCGCCGACGCCGAAGGCGCGAAGCCGAGGCGCGCCTCGCCCGGTCGCAGCGCCTCGAGGCGCTCGGCCGGCTCACGGGGGGCGTCGCCCACGACTTCGGCAACCTCCTCACGGTGGTGTCCGGCAGCCTCGCCATGATCCGTCGCAGCACCGGGCACGCCGAGTGCCACCAGCTCGCCGAGATGGCGGAGCGCGCCGTGCAGCGCGGCACGCGGCTCGTCGGGCAGCTCCTCGCCTTCGCGCGGCGCCAGGACCTCCGCCCGGAAACGGTCTGTCCGAACGAGCTGATCGGCACCTTCGAGCCGCTCTTGCGCCAGGCCGCCGGCCGGCGGGTGGCGCTCGAGGTGAGGCTCGATCCCGCCGTCCCCCGCTGCCGCCTCG
>DATCKS010000199.1:0-4387 GCA_036562265.1 Thermodesulfobacteriota bacterium
GCGCAGCAGGGCGGGGGGCTCGGGCGAGTGGTCGAGGTCGGGCACGATGTACTCGTTGATGCGCAGGAGCTGCTCGAGGCCGACCAGGTCCATCGACTCGAAGGTACCGGCGCCGAGGAGGCGGAAGCCGAAGCCCCACCGGATGGCGGCGTCCACGTCCTCGGCGCTGGCCACCCCCCTGGCGACCAGGCTGATCGCCTCGCGCCGCATCGCCTGCTGGATGCGGTTCTGCAGGAAGCCGGGCAGGTCCCGGCGGACGATCACCGGTCGCTTACCGATTCGTCGCAGGATTTCCGCCGCCCGGTCGAGCGTGGCGTCGGACGTCCGCTCGCCCTTCACCACCTCGACGAGCGGGACGAGGTGGGCCGGGATGACGAACTTGGTGCCGACGACCCGCTCGGGCCGCCGGGTCCGCTCGGCGATCCGCGTGACCGGAAGCCCCGAGGTGTTGCTCGCGAGGATGGTCGCGTCGTCGGCCAGCCGCTCGAGGTCGGCGAAGAAGGCCTGCTTGTGTTCGAGAACCTCCGGCGTCGCCTCGACGACCAGCTCCGCGCCCGCCACGGCGGCCAGGTCGGTGGCGGTCTCGAGGCGCGCGACGGCGGCGTCGGCCACCGCCTGGTCGACGAGACCGTGCCGGGCCAGCATCGCGAGGGCGGACTCGAAGGCGTTCCGCCCGGCCGCCACCTGGGCGGCGCCGCGACCGACCAGGCGCACCGGCACCCCGCCCGCGGCGAAGGCGGCGGCGATCCCCGGCCCCATGCGGCCGGTACCGACGACGACGACCAGGGTCACGCCTCACCTCCCTTGAGGCCGGGGCCGCCGGCGCCGATCCAGCGGAGGAGGCCCAGGGCGGCGACGCCGATGACGATCATGAGGACCGAGAGCGCGGCCAGGTACCCGATGTCGCCCGAGGCCCAGAGGTCGAAGAGCGCGACCGAGAGGACGACCTGGCGAGGCGTGTAGAGGAGGACCGAGGCCGACAGCTCCCTGAGGAACGACACGAAGAGGAGGACCCAGCCGGCGAAGATCCCGGCCCTGAGGAGCGGCACCGTGACGCGCCGGAACGTGGCGAACCACGATGCGCCCGACATGAGCGACGCCTCCTCGAGTTCGCGGTGGATCTGGGCGAGGGCCGAGGAGGTCGACTGCACCCCGTAGGGGAAGTAGCGCCCCACGTAGGCGGCGAGCAGGATCCAGGCGGTGCCGTACAGCACGATCGGCGGCTCGATCCAGGCGCGCAGCATCCCGTAGGCGAGCACCGTGCCGGGGAACGCCAGCGGCAGCATGGCCATCTGCTCGAGGAGGGTGCGGCCGGGCGCCTTGATCCGCTGGACCAGGAAGGAGACGAGGGCCGCGAGCGCGATCCCGAGCGTCGCGCCGCCCACGCCGAGCAGCAGGCTGTTCGTGAAGGCCCGGCGCGTGAGCGGGTAGTCGGCGAGCACGTAGACGTAGTTCTGCAGCGTGAGCTGCGCCGGATCGAAGTACTGGGTCCAGATGGTCCGGACGGAGGCGAGCAGGAGCGCCGCGAGCGGCAGGACCATGGCCAGAAGCAGGTAGAGGAGCCCGCCCCCGAACGCCACCCAGCGCCACGGCCCGAGCTGCACGAGGCGGGGCCGCGCGCCCTTGCCGGTCACCGTGGCGAAGCTGCGCCTGGCGAGCACCCGCCTTTGCATCACGACGCCCGCCGCGGTCAGGACGAGGAGGACGAGGCAGAGCGCGGACCCCTGGCCGTACTGGGGCGGGTACTCGGAGATGGTGGTCCAGATCTTCGTCGTGAGGACCGGGATGCGCGCCGGCAGGCCCAGGACCGCCGGCACGCCGAACTGCTCGAGCGACAAGACGAACGCCAGGAAGCCGCCCGCGAGGATGGCCGGCGTCACCATCGGGAGGGTCACGTGGCGGGCGGTCTGCGCCTGGTCGGCCCCGGCCATCATCGACGCCTCCTCCATCGTCGCGTCCATGGAGCGGAGGGCGCCGCCGACGATGAGGAGGACGAACGGCGCGGTGTAGAGGCCGATGACCAGCGCGATGCCGCCGAGCGAGTAGACGTTGATGGCGCGCTCGACGCCGGTCGCCCACGCGATCGCCTGGTTGAGGAGGCCCGTGGCCGGGCTGCCGAGGAGCGACCAGGCGAGCGCCCCGATGAAGGGGGGGCAGATGAACGGGACGAGCGCCGAGACCTCGATGAGCCGCCGGCCCGGCGTGTCGGTGCGCGCGACGATCCAGGCGAGCGCCGTGCCGAGGATCGTCGCGAAGGCGCCCGAGGCGACCGCCACGACGAGGCTGTTGCCGAGCGCGCGGAAGTTGTCCGGGTCGGTCCAGACGCGGACGTACCACTGCGCCGTCCACGCCCCCTCGGCGTCCCGGAGCGACTCGAGCACCAGGACCGCCGAGGGGTAGAGGATGAGGTAGCCCAGGAGGGCGATGACGCCCGTCTGGACCCACCAGATCGGCGAGCGAACGACCGCGAGGCGCCCCGGCCAGGGGAGCGCCCGGCTACCTAGCCGGAGACCTGCTTCCATTCCTCGAGGAACTCCGACTTGGTGCGTCCCTCTTCCCTGAGGTCGTCGATCGTGCTGAAGATGATCTTCACCTCGTTGATCGGCTTGAGGCCGTAGACCCGCGGGTAGGGCGGAACGTCGTCGCGGAGCACCGGCGTCCCGAAGCGCTCCTGCCACATCGCCTGCGCCTCGCGGCCGAGCGCGAAGTCGACGAACTGCTTGGCCCCCTCCGGGTTCGGGGCGTCCTTCGGGATGCAGATGCTGTAGAGCGTCATCGGCACCCCTTCCTCGGGCAGGATGGCCGCGATCGGCGCGCCCTTCCTCGCCTTGTCGAACACGTAGTACTCCTGGAGGCCGACGCCGATCGGCCGCTCGCCGGAGATGACCGTGTTCGACACGTCGCCGCCGCCCCGCTTGAGCATGACGTCCTGCTTGGCCATCTTGGCGGCGAAGTCCTTGCCGAGGAGCTTGCGGAGCGCGTAGATCAGGTGCACGCCCGACCCGCTCGAGCGCCAGTCGAGCATGACGATCTTGCCCTTCCAGCGGGGATCGGCCAGGTCGGCCCAGTGCTTCGGCGCGTCCTCGGCCTTGATCGCCTGGGTGTTGTAGGCGATCGTGTTGAGGAGGACCTTCTGCGGCACCCAGTAGCCCGGCATCCGGAACTCGGCGGGGAAGTGCGAGGCCTCGGGCGAGTCGTACTTCATCAGCTTCCCCTGCTCGGCCCAGTCGATCATCGCCTCGACTTCGGTGTTGCCGATGACGTCCACGAGGACCCGGCCGGCCTTGAACTCCGCCTCCACCTTCTGGACGACGTTCACGCCGCCGGCCCGCCAGAACTCGGCGGTGCGGCCGGTCCTCGTCCGGAAGAGGTCGCAGAGGGCGCTCACCGAGTCGGCCGAGCCGCCGGCGTAGTGCATGACCGCGGCGGCCGCCGCGCGGCCCGTCCGGGGCAGGCCCAGGGTGAGGCCGGCGGCGCCGAGGCCCGCGCCGGCCACGAAGGTGCGACGGGTGAGTCCGGAACGACGGGTATCACCTGCCATCTCCCGCTCCTCCTTCCTGCTCATGCCACCGCCGGCATGTCTGCCGCGGGCACGGATACGACGATGAGGACGAGGTCATCGAGTCCGGTATTCACGATCCCGTGGGAGACGCCGGGCGGGACGTGGATCGTCGTGTTGGGGCCGGCGACGTGCCGCTCGCCCTCGAGCACGATCGTCCCGGTGCCGCGCACGACGTAGTAGACGTGCTCGGCCTTCCCGTGCGCGTGGACCTCCGCGTAGCCGCGCGGCCGGTACGTCGACACGCGGAAGTCCATGTCCGTCGTGTCGGCGTTGGTCGGGTGAACGAGCAGCTTCGAGAAGGCGTCGACGTGTCCGGGGAGGCTTCGCCAGTCGACCTCCTCGAACCGGACGACGCGCGCCTTCCGGGCCGTCATGGCCTCGCTCGCCCGGGCGCCGTCCCCTCGCCGGGGAGGCGACGGCGGCCGATGACCGGCTCGATCGGCTTGAGCGGCGGCAGGACCCAGCTGCCGGTGCCGGGCGGCCGGATGTCCTTGTCGACGTGCACGTCGACGAGGAAGGGGGCCTCCGCCTTGAGCGCGGTCTCGAACGCCCCCTCGAGGTCCTCGGGCCGCGTGACCGTGAGCGCCTCGACGCCGCACGCCTTCGCGAGCGCCGCGAAGTCGGGGTTGTAGGGCTCGCCGGTCTTGCCGTGGACGAAGCTCGTGCCGATCTCGCGCTCCCGGAACATGCCGATCTGGATGTCGCGGATCGACCCGAAGGCGAAGTTGTTCCAGACGACCCAGACGGCCGGGATCTGGTACTCCACCGCGGTGCAGAGGATGTCGGGGCGCATCATGAAGCCGCCGTCGCCGCAGACCGCGACCG
>DATCKS010000213.1:0-5293 GCA_036562265.1 Thermodesulfobacteriota bacterium
GGGCAGGCCACGGAGCGGCTCAGGCAGGAGGTGGACGACCTCGCCGCCAACCTGCCGATGCTGGGGCCGCAGCTCGGCCGCGCCCTGCGCGAGGCGGTGCCGTTCATGGGCGAGGCCGAGGAGCGCCTCGGCGAGCGCGACGCGCGAGGCGCGGTCCCGCCCGAGCGCGAGGCGCTGCAGCGGCTCCAGCGCGCCCAGCAGGCGATGCAGAACGCCCAGCAGATGATGGCCCAGCGAGGGCAGATGCGCGGCATGAGCGCGCCGCAGATGGCCGGCCGCCGGCCGGGCGGCATGATGATGCCGGACGGCCAGGATGGACGCGAGGGGCGGATGCCGCGCGTCGACCAGCGGATCGGCGGCCGGGCCGGGGCCTCGACCCGCGACTTCAAGCTGCCCGGTCGCGACGACTACCAGGTGCCCCGCGTCTACCGGGAGCAGGTCATCGAGGCGCTCAAGGAGCCGGTGCCCGAGGCCTATCGCCGGAAGGTGGAGCGCTACTTCAAGAACCTGACGGAATGACGCACGCGAGCCCCTGCTGCCTCACCCTCGGCCGTCGAGCCGCCCTGCGAGCCCTCCTCGGCTTCCCGGCCCTCTTCCTCGCGCCCCGCCTGGCCGCGGCCACGCAGAACCCCGGCGTCGCGATCCCGCTCGATCCGGGGCACGGCCGCACCGGCGCGCACCAGGAGGTCCTCGCCGAGGTCGACGCGCTCCTCGACCGCTGGCGCCCCGATCAGGCCCGGCAGCGGCTCATGCCGCTCCTCGATCGGGCGCCTCGCGACCCGGCCGTGCGGGCCGCCGCCGCGCGCGTCGCCTTCTACGCCGGCGACTACGCGGAGGCGGTGAAGCTGGCCGACGGCGTCTCCGGCGCGGCCGAACTCGACTGGCTCACGACCACGCGCGACACGGTGGCGAGGCTCGCCGTCGCCGAGAGCCGGCACTTCGTCCTGCGGCACGACCGGCGCGACGCGATCCTCGTCGAGCCGACCCTCGAGGCGCTCGAGCGCGGCTACGAGCTGCTCGAGGCGCGCTTCCGCTTCACGCCGCCCGCGGGGAAGGTGCGCGTCGAACTCTACCCCGACGCGCGGAGCTTCTACCCCACGACCGGTCTGTCGCGCCGCGACATCGAGGCGTCGGGCGCCGTCGGGCTCTGCATCTTCAACAAGGTCATGCTCCTGTCGCCGCGCGCCCTGCTCCAGGGCTACCGGTGGCAGGACGCGGTCGTCCACGAGTACGTGCACTACGCCGTGGTGCACCTCACGGCCAACACGGCGCCCATCTGGGTGCACGAGGGGATCGCGAAGTACTACGAGACCCGCTGGCGGTCGCCGGAGTCGCTCTACCTGCAGCCTCTGCAGCGCACGCTCCTTGCCGAGGCGGTGGCGTCGGGCCGCTTCGTCGGCTTCGCCGAGATGGAGCCCTCGCTCGTGAAGCTCCCCGGGCCGCGCGAGGTGCAGCTCGCCTACGCCCAGGGGGCCTCGGCGGTGGAGTTCCTCGAAACCGAGGTGGGGCCGGACGCCCTGCCGCGGCTCTTCGCCGCGATGGCGACGCTGCCCAAGGCCGGCGCGGCCGTCCGCGGCATCGAGCAGCTCCTCGGCGTCCCCTTCGCGGAGTTCGAGCGGCGGTGGCGCGCCTTCGTGGCGCAGAAGGGGCTCGACCCGGTGCCCGGCATCGAGCTGCCGGCCTACCACGTGAAGGAGGGGATCCGCGCCGAAGGAGGGGAGGCGGCCGACGAGGCGCTCGAGCTGCAGCTCCTGCGCAACGCCGCCGCCCGCACCCACGCGCGGCTCGGGGACCGGCTGCGCGAGCGGGGGCGGCTTGCGCCCGCCATCATGGAGTACCGGAAGGCGGTCGAGAAGGGGCCGCCGTCGGCGACCCTCCTCACGCGCCTCGGCAGCGCGCTCGCCGGCGCCGGCCGGCGCGACGAGGCGCGCGAGACGCTCGGCCGGGTGACGAGCCTCTACCCCGACTACCCCTCGGCCTACGTCGTGCTCGGCCGGCTCGAGCTGGCCGAGCGGCGCTACCAGCCGGCCGTCGCGGCCTTCCGCGAGGCGCTGGCGATCAACCCCTTCGACCCGACCCCGCACGCGGGGCTCGCGGTCGCCCTCCGCGCGCTGGGCCACGGCCCCGAGGCGGACAGGGCCGACCGCACCGCGCGGGCGCTCGGCTTCACCGGAGAGCTGGAACCGTGACCGACCTCGACCTCGACGCCGTAGCGGCCGCCGATCGTCCCGGAGACGCGGATCTGGAAGCGGTTGCCGCGATCGCCCGGACGCGCGACGCCATCATGA
Organism: Thermodesulfobacteriota bacterium; assembly: GCA_036562265.1. Classification (GTDB taxonomy): domain Bacteria; phylum DASVDK01; class DASVDK01; order DASVDK01; family DASVDK01; genus DASVDK01. Next base: position 2,289 of record DATCKS010000213.1, read on the forward strand.
CCGAGGTCCGCAAGCAGATCGTCGGGCAGGACCGGGTGATCGAGGAGCTCCTGATCGCGCTCTTCGCCCGGGCCCACGCGCTCCTGGTCGGGGTGCCGGGGCTCGCCAAGACGCTCCTCATCTCGACCCTGGCCGACGTGCTCGACCTCAAGTTCAACCGGATCCAGTTCACGCCGGACCTCATGCCGTCGGACATCACCGGCACGGACGTCCTCGAGGAGGACCGCGCCACCGGACGGCGCACCTTCGCGTTCCTCAAGGGGCCGATCTTCGCCAACGTCGTCCTCGCCGACGAGATCAACCGGACCCCGCCCAAGACCCAGGCGGCGCTCCTGCAGGCCATGCAGGAGTACAAGGTGACCGCCGGCGGGCGGACGTACGCCCTCGACCTCCCCTTCTTCGTCCTCGCGACCCAGAACCCGATCGAGCAGGAGGGCACCTACCCCCTGCCGGAGGCGCAGCTCGACCGGTTCATGTTCGAGATCAGCGTCGACTACCCCTCGCGCGACGACGAGGTGTCGATCGTGAAGGCGACCACCTCGGCGTACCGGGCGACGCTCACGAAGGTGCTCGACGCCGAGCGCATCCTCGCGCTCCAGGACCTCGTCCGCCGCGTGCCGGCGGCCGACTCGGTCGTGGCCTACGCGGTGGCGCTCGCCCGTGCCTCGAGGCCGGGGTCGGCCGAGGCGCCGGGCTTCGTCAAGGAGTGGCTCTCCTGGGGGGCCGGGCCGCGCGCGTCGCAGTTCCTCATCCTCGGCGGCAAGGCGCGCGCGATCCTCGACGGCCGCTACGCGGTGTCGATCGACGACGTCCGCGCCCTGGCGCCCTCGGTGCTCCGCCACCGCCTGGTGCTCAACTACCGCGCGGAGAGCGAGGGGATCCGCCCGCTCGACGTGGTGGCGCGGCTCCTCGAGACGGTACGGCCCGAGACGGCGCTCGCCGCCGCGGCGAGGTAAAGCGGGGTGGCGTTCGCGGGGATCGGCCGAGGGCGGGAGCCGACACGCGCCGGGGTCGACCGGCTCCGGGCCGAGGCGATGGCGCGGCTCGGCCGGCTCGAGTTCCGCGCGCGCGAGGTCGTGGAGGGGATGATCTCGGGCCGCCACCGCAGCCCCTTCCGCGGCATCTCGGTGGAGTTCTCCGAGCACCGGGAGTACGTGCCCGGCGACGAACTCAAGCACGTCGACTGGAAGGCCTTCGGGAAGTTCGACCGGTTCTTCATCAAGGAGTACGAGGACGAGACGAATCTCCGCTGCTACCTCGTCCTCGACGCGTCGGCCTCCATGGCCTACGGCCTGCCCGACCCGGGTCTGCCGGACCCCCCGCGAGGGAAGACCGCGCTGCCCAAGTACGAGTACGCGGCGCTCCTGGCCGCCTCGCTCGCGACGCTGCTCATCCGGCAGCAGGACGCCGTGGGGCTCCTGCCGCTCGGCGGCGAGCCGGCGAGGCCGCTGCCGGCGCGCGGCAGCCGGGCGCAGCTCACCGCTCTCGTCGCGGCGCTCGAGGCGACGGTGCCCGGCGGTCGGGCGCCGCTTCGGACCCTCGTGCCGGAGATCCTGCCGCAGATCAAGCGCAGAAGCCTCGTCTGCGTGATCTCCGACCTCCTCCCCTCGGGGGAGGACGACGAGGCGGCGTACCTGTCCGCCATCCGGGCCATCCGCCATCGCAAGAACGAGGTGGTCGTGTTCCACGTGCTCCACCCGGCGGAGATCGACTTCCCGTTCCGCGACCTCACGACCTTCGAGGACACCGAGGACCCCGGGATCCGTCTCGTGGCCGACCCAGGCGCCATCCGCGCGGAGTACCGGGCGGCCCTCGAGGCCGCCATCGCCCGCTACCGGAAGGAGTGCCTCGCCGCCGGGGTCGACTACGTCCTCTGCCGCACCGACGAGCCGGTCGACCGCGTGCTCGTCCCGTATCTCGCGATGCGAGGCTGACGCCGTGGGCCTCTCGTTCCTGAACCCGCTCTACCTGCTCGGGGCCCTGGCCGCGGCGGTGCCGATCGTCATCCACCTGATCAACCGGCGGCGCGCGCCGGTCCACCGCTTCCCGGCCATGGCCTACCTGCTCGGCGCGAAGAAGCGGCGGGCCCGGCAGTTCCGGCTGCGCCACCTCGTGCTCCTCGCCCTCCGCACGGCCGCGCTCGTGCTCCTCGCCGCGGCGCTCGCGCGCCCCTTCCTCAGGGCCGAGGGGGCGGGCGCCGAGACGGCGCTCGACCCGGCGCAGGCGGTCATCGTGGTCGACACGTCGATGAGCATGGGGCTCGAGGAGGACGCCGGCGATCGCCTCGGCGCGGCCAAGCGGGCGGTGCTTGCCGCCATCGACCGGCTCGGCCCCGGCTCCCGGCTGTCGGTCGTCACGACCGAGCCGGCGCCGACGCGGCCCGACGGCTCGGTCGAGCCGGCCAAGCCGCTCACGCTCGACGTCGCCTCCGTGCGGCGGGAGATCGACGCCCTGCGGGTGGGGTACGGCGAGGCGGACTTCAAGGGGGCGCTGCTTCGCGCCTACGCCCGCCTCGCGGAGAGCCCCTGGGGCCGGCGCGAGATCATCGTCGCCACCGACCTCGCGCGCCACGGGTGGGAGCCGGTCTCGCTCCTCGCGCTCGGCCAGGTCGACGCCGGGATCGGCGTGCGGATCCTCGACGTCGGCGCGGCAAAGCCGCGGAACGTCGCGGTGCTCGACGTGACGCCGCCGGCCGGGCCGCTCGCCGAAGGGGTCACGGCGCGGGTGACGGCGCGCATCGCCAACTTCGGCGACGAGCCGGTGCGGGGGCTCCTCGTGCAGGCCGCGATCGACGGCCGCAAGGTCGACCAGCGCTTCGTCGACGTCCCGGCGCGCGGCGAGGTGGAGACCGGCTTCGCGGTGCCGCTCGACCGGGCCGCCGGGGCGCCCGGCTTCCACGTGGGGACGGTGCAGATCGGCGCCGACCCGCTCCCGCACGACAACGTCGCCTGGTTCGCCTACGAGTCGGTCGGCAAGCTCGACGTCGTGGTCGTCGACGGCGACCC
>DATCKS010000215.1:0-8022 GCA_036562265.1 Thermodesulfobacteriota bacterium
GAGCCGGTCCACGTTCCCGCGCACCGCAGCGGCCGGCGGCGCGAACCGCCGATCGGCGGTGGCGAGGGGAGCGCCCTGCCGCCCGGCGCGTGCGAGGGACCCGCAACCCCGTCCCGGATGCCAGAGGCCGAGCGTCGCGGACGAGGTCCGAACGGCCCGCATTATGCCCCCCGTGGGGGCAGCCGGGCAAGGTCGAGGGCCGAGAAGGCGATCGGGAGACGACCCGGCGCCGCCCCGGGGGCGGCACCGGGTCATGAGGTAGGCGCTAGTCGAAGGAGATGTCGAGGATCTCGTACTCCTTGATACCCGACGGCACCTTGACCCGCACGGTGTCGTCGAGGCCGTGGCCGATGAGGGCCCGGCCGACCGGCGAGGAGATGGAGATCTTCCCGCTCTTGATGTCGGCCTCGTCGGCGCCGACGATCTTGTAGCGGACCTCCTCGCCGGTCTCGACGTCGGCGAGGAGGACGGTCGCGCCGAAGACGACCTTCTCGGTGTTGTGCCGGGGAGTGTCGATCACCTGCGCCCGCGCGATCTTGTCCTCGAGCTCCTGGATGCGCCCCTCGATGAACGACTGGCGCTCCTTCGCCGCCTGGTACTCGGCGTTCTCGCTGATGTCGCCGTGCTCCCGCGCCTCGGCGATGGCCTTGATGATCTTCGGGCGCTCGTCTCGCTTGAGTCGCTTCAGCTCATCCTGCAAGGCCTGGTAGCCCTGCTTGGTCATCGGCACGCTGGATCGGTTGACGCTCATTCGACCAAGGACCTCCACGGGCAAAGACCATCCCGTCCGCCGTCAGGCTACGGGGATGTCCTGAAGCGGCCGAACCGCCAACTCCCCGCGGCGGAGGGCCCCGATGGCGCTCACGGCCGCCCGGGCGCCGGCGATCGTCGTGAAGTACGGCACCTGGAACAGCAGCGCCGACCGCCGGATCGTGTACGAATCGGCGATCGAGCGATCCCCCTCCGTTGTGTTGATGACCAGGGCGACCTGGCCGGCTTCGATCGCGCCGACGATATGGGGGGGCCCTTCGAGCACCTTGTTGATCCGCTCCACGGGAAGGCCGGCGGCGGCCAGGGCGGCGGCGGTTCCGCGTGTGGCGATCAGCTCGAAGCCCATATCATACAGGGACTTGCCGATGCTGACAATCGCGCCCTTGTCGACATCCCGCACGGAGAGGAAGGCCCGCCCCCCGATCGGCAGCCCGGGCCCGGCCCCCGCCTGGGCCTTGGCGAAGGCCGCCTCGAAGGTCGGCGCAAGCCCCATGACCTCCCCGGTGGACTTCATCTCCGGCCCGAGGAGGACGTCGACCCCCGAGAACCGGGCGAACGGCAACACCGCCTCCTTGACCGCCACCATCCCGGTCGGGCGGGGGGCGAAGGCCCCCCCGGTGAGGTCGCGGAGTCGCTCGCCGGCCATGACCCGCGCCGCCAGCTTGGCCAGCGGGCGACCGGTGGCCTTGGCCACGAAGGGGACCGTGCGGGACGCCCGGGGATTCACCTCGAGCACGTAGACCGTCCCCCCCTGGACCGCGAACTGCACGTTGATCAGCCCGACCACCCTGAGCGCCCGGGCGAGGGCCCGCGTCTGCGCCATCAGCGTCTCGACGATCGGCTCGGGGAGGCTATGGGGCGGCAGGGAGCAGGCCGCGTCGCCGGAGTGGACCCCCGCCTCCTCGATGTGCTCGAGGACGCCGCCGATGAGCACGTCCTCGCCGTCGGCCACGGCGTCGACGTCCACCTCGATGGCCGACTCGAGGTACTTGTCGACGAGGATCGGCAGCACCGGCCGGTCGACCGCCTCGCTGAGCGCCCGCTGCATGTAGTCCTGGAGCTTCGGCAGGCCGGGGACGATCTCCATCGCCCGGCCGCCGAGGACGTACGACGGGCGCAGGAGGAGCGGGAAGCCGAGCCGCTCGGCGATCGCCTCGGCCTCGGCGGCGGTCCGCGCCGCGCCCGAAGGGGGCTGGCGCAGGCCGAGCTCCTCGATGAGCGTCCGGAAGCGCTCGCGGTCCTCCGCGATGTCGATCGCCTCGGGCGAGGTGCCCCACACCGGCACGCCGTGCGCCTCGAGCGCCTTGGCGAGCTTGAGCGGCGTCTGGCCGCCGAACTGGAGGATGACCCCCTCGGGCCGCTCGCGGTCGAGAATCTCGAGGACGTCCTCGAGGGTCAGCGGCTCGAAGTAGAGACGATCGGACGTGTCGTAGTCGGTCGAGACGGTCTCGGGGTTGCAGTTGACCATGATCGTCTCGAAGCCGGCCTCGCGCAGCGCGAGCACGCCGTGGACGCAGCAGTAGTCGAACTCGATCCCCTGCCCGATCCGGTTGGGGCCGCTGCCGAGGATGACCACCTTGCGGCGGCCGGTCGGCGGCGCCTCGTCCTCGCTCTCGTAGGTCGAGTAGAGGTAGGGCGTCCGCGCCTCGAACTCGGCCGCGCAGGTATCGACCATCTTGTACGTCGGCCGGATGCCGGCCTCGAGGCGGCGGGCCCGCACGTCGGCTCCCGAGAGCCCGGTCAGCCGCGCGATGGCCGCGTCGGAGAAGCCCTCGCGCTTGGCCGCGCGGAGGAGCTCCGGCGAGAGCCCCCACTTGCCGGCCTGGGCGAGCCGCCCCTCCATGTCGAGGATCTCCGCGATCTGGTCGAGGAACCAGCGGTCGATGCGCGTGAGCTCGTGCAGCTCGTCGATGGAGATCCCCTGCCGCATGGCGTCGGCGATCAGCCAGGGGCGCTCGTCGGTCGGCGTGCGGAGCTTGCGGCGGATCTCATCGACGTCCGTGTAGCGCGGGTCGAGTCCGGTGCGGCCGTTCTCGAGCGAGCGGAGCGCCTTCTGGAAGGCCTCCTTGAACGTCCGCCCGATGGCCATGACTTCGCCAACCGACTTCATCGAGGGACCGAGCGTCGGGTCGGCCGCCGGGAACTTCTCGAAGGCGAAGCGGGGGACCTTGACGACCACGTAGTCGAGCGTCGGCTCGAAGCAGGCGGAGGTCGTCCCGGTGATGTCGTTGGTCAGCTCGTCGAGGCGGTAGCCGACGGCGAGCTTGGCCGCGATCTTGGCGATGGGATAGCCGGTCGCCTTCGACGCCAGCGCCGAGGACCGGGACACGCGCGGGTTCATCTCGATGACGACCATGTCCCCGTTGGCCGGGTTCACCGCGAACTGGATGTTCGAGCCGCCCGTGTCGACGCCGATCTCCCGGATGATGGCGATGGCGGCGTCACGCATCCGCTGGTACTCGCGGTCGCTCAAGGTCTGGATCGGCGCCACCGTGATCGAGTCGCCGGTGTGCACGCCCATCGGGTCGAAGTTCTCGATGGAGCAGATGACGACCACGTTGTCGGCCTGGTCGCGCATCACCTCCAGCTCGAACTCCTTCCAGCCGGCGATCGACTGCTCGATGAGGACCTCGTGCGTCGGCGACGCGGAAAGCCCCCACGCCACCTTCGCCTCGAACTCCTCGCGGGTCTCGACGACGCCCCCGCCGGTCCCGCCGAGGGTGAAGGACGGACGGATGATCGCCGGCAACCCGACGATGGCGAGGAGTTCGCGCGCCTCCTGGAGCGAGTGGCAGATCCCCGAGGCCGGCACCGCGAGCCCGATGCGGCTCATGGCGTCCTTGAACCGCTGCCGGTTCTCGGCCTTCTGGATGGCCTCGATCGAGGCCCCGATGAGCTTCACGCCGTACCGGTCGAGGATGCCGGTCTCGGCGAGGCGCACGGCGAGGTTGAGCGCCGTCTGCCCCCCGAGCGTCGGCAGGAGCGCGTCGGGCCGCTCCGCTTCGATGACCTTCGCCACCATCTCGACGGTGAGCGGCTCGATGTAGGTGCGGTCGGCGAACTCCGGGTCGGTCATGATCGTGGCGGGGTTCGAGTTGACGAGGATCACCCGGTAGCCCTCCTCGCGGAGCGCCTTGCACGCCTGGGTGCCCGAGTAGTCGAACTCGCACGCCTGCCCGATGACGATCGGGCCCGAACCGATGAGCAGGATGCTGCGGATGTCCGTTCGCTTCGGCATGGACCGGAGCTATCTCTCCATCGCCTTCATGAACCGCTCGAAGAGGTACCGGGCGTCGTGCGGTCCCGCCGCCGCCTCGGGGTGGTACTGGACCGAGAAGACCGGCAGCCGCCGGTGCGCCAGCCCTTCGCAGGTCCGGTCGTTCAGGTTCACGTGCGTCACCGTCACGTCGTCCGGGAGCGACTGCGGGTCGACGGCGAACCCGTGGTTGTGCGTCGTGATCTCCACCCGGCCGGTCGCGAGGTCCTTGACCGGCTGGTTGACGCCCCGGTGTCCGAACTTGAGCTTGTAGGTGCGCGCCCCGAAGGCGCGGGCGAGGATCTGGTGGCCGAGACAGATCCCGAAGATCGGCCTCGCCTCGACGAGGCGCCGCACCTCCTCGGCGATGCCGGGGACCGCCGCCGGATCGCCCGGGCCGTTCGAGAGGAAGACGCCGTCCGGATCGAGCCTGAGAACCTCGTCCGCGGTCGTCCGCGGCCCCACGACGGTGACCCGGCAGCCGGCACGGCGAAGCTGGCGCAGGATGCTCGTCTTCATCCCGAGGTCGTAGGCGACGACGTGCCGCCGGGCCGGCGGATAGGGCCCCAGCCCGTCCGGCTCGTCGAACTCGACCGGCGCCTCGGGGCCGAGCCCGGTGACCAGGTCCTGCCCCGACATGCCGGGCAGCGCGCGCGCCCGCGCGACCAGCGCCGCCGGATCGTCGGCCGTGGTCGACAGGATGCCGGGCATCGTCCCCACCGTCCGGAGCTTGCGGGTCAGCGCCCGCGTGTCGATCCCCTGGATGCCGGGGACGCCGTGGCGCCGCAGGTAGTCGCCGAACGAGCCTTCGGCGCGCCACGAGGAGGGACGCGCCGTGTACTCGCGGACGACGAAGCCCTCGACGTGGACGCGCGCCGCCTCGGCGTCGAGCGCGTTGACCCCGTAGTTGCCGATCAGGGGATACGTCATGCAGACGATCTGGCCCCGGTAGGACGGATCGGTCGCGACCTCCTGGTAGCCGGCCATCGGCGTCGTGAAGACGACCTCGCCCGCGCGCTCGCCGTCCGCGCCGAACGCCTCCCCTTCGTAGACCGTGCCGTCCGCCAGCGCCAGATAGGCCTTCGTCATCGATGGCTCACTTCGTCCCGAACTGCCGATCCCCGGCGTCGCCGAGCCCAGGCAGGATGTAGCCGCGCTCGTCGAGCTGCCGATCGACGGCCGCGGCGATGATGCGGACGTCCGGATGCGCCCGCTCGACCCGCGCGATCCCCTCGGGCGCCCCGATCACGCAGACGAGGGTGATGTCGCGCGCCCCCTCCCGCTTGAGGAGGTCGATCGCCGCGACGGCGCTGCCGCCGGTCGCGAGCATCGGGTCGAGCACCAGGCAGCGCCGCTCGTGCACGTCCGGTGGGAGGTTCGAGTAGTACCGCACCGCCTCGAGGGTGTCGTCGTCGCGGTAGAGGCCGACGTGCCCCACCCGCGCCGACGGCACGAGCCGCAAGAACCCCTCCACCATCCCGAGGCCGGCCCTCAAGATCGGCACGAGGACCAGCTTCTTGCCGGCCAGGCGCTTCGCCTTCGTCGCCTCGAGCGGCGTGATGATGCCGACCTCCTCGAGCGGCAGGTCGCGCGTCGCCTCGTAGCCGAGGAGGATGGCGATCTCCTCGAGCGCCTCGCGAAACTTCTTGGTGGAGGTCTCCACGCTCCGGAGGACCGTGAGCTTGTGCTGGACCAGCGGGTGCTCGACGAGAACGAGCCGGCCGCGCGTCATCTCCCTCTCCTCTCGCGCTCGTACACCACCCGCCCCTCGACGAGCGTCGCCTCCACCCGCCCGGTGAGCCGCCAGCCGCCGAAGGGGGTGTTGCGCGACCGGCTCCTCAACGCGGCCGGGTCCACGACCCACTCGGCGTCGAGGTCGACGAGGGCGAGGTCGGCCGGCGCCCCCTCGGCGAGCCGGCCAGCCGGGAGTCCCAGCAGCTCGGCCGGCCGGACCGTGAGGGCCGCCAGCGCCTGTCGCAGCGTGAGGCGTCCGGCGCGGACGAGCGCGAGGGTGAGGGCGAGCTCGGTTTCGAGGCCCAGGATGCCGTTGGCGGCGCGCGCGAACTCGACCCGCTTGTCGTCCTCGTGGTGGGGCGCGTGGTCGCTCGCGATCACGTCGATGGTGCCGTCGGCGAGCCCCTCGATCACCGCCTCCCGATCGGCGGCCGACCGGAGCGGCGGGTTCATCTTGGCGTTCACGTTGTAGCCGCGCACCGCCTCGTCGGTCAACGTGAAGTAGTGCGGCGCCGTCTCGGCCGTGACCCGAACGCCCCGGCGTTTCGCCTCGCGTACGGCGGCGATCCCACCGGCCGTGCTGAGGTGAGCGATGTGCAGGCGCGCGCCGGTCAGTTCGGCCAGCGCGATGTCGCGGCGCACCATCACCTCCTCGGCCGCCGCCGGCACTCCGGCGAGGCCGAGTTCCGTCGCGACCGGCCCTTCGTTCATGGCCCCGCCCCTCGAGAGCGCCAGGTCCTCGCAGTGCGAGATGACGACGAGGTCGAACGCCCTCGCGTACTCCATGGCGCGCCGCTGCACCTCGCTGTCCATCACCGGCCGCCCGTCGTCCGAGAGCGCCACGGCCCCCGCCTCGCGCTGGTAGCCGTACTCGGCGATCTCCTGCCCCTCGAGCCGCCGGGTGACCGCGGCGACCGGGTAGACGCGGGCCAGGCCGGCCGCCGCCGCCTGCTTCCGGATGAACTCGGTGATGGCGGGGTCGTCGTTGGGCGGCACGGTGTTGGCCATGCAGGCCACGCTCGTCACGCCGCCCGCCACGGCGGCCGCCGCGCCGGTCGCGATCGTCTCCTTGTACTCCTGCCCCGGCTCCCGCAGGTGGACGTGGATGTCGACGAGCCCCGGCACGACGAGGAGCCCCTCCGCGGCGAGCACGCGGGCGCCGGCCCGCGGCAGGCCGCGGCCGGTGCCGGCGATCCGGCCGTCCTCGACGAGCAGGTCGGCCACCTCGTCGCGGCCGGTCGCCGGATCGAAGAGGCGGCCCCCGGTGATGATCAGCTTCATGCGGCGGCCTCCCCGCCTCCCGCCAGGGCGAAGAGGATCGCCATGCGGACGGCGACGCCGTTGGTGACCTGGTCGAGGACGACCGACGCGGCGCCGTCGGCCACGTCGCTCGAGATCTCGACGCCCCGGTTCATGGGACCCGGGTGCATGACGAGCGCGTCCGGTGCCGCAAGTTCGAGCTTCCTCCGATCGAGCCCCCAGAACCGGCTGTACTCGCGAATCGACGGCACGAACGACCGCGCCATCCGCTCGAGCTGAAGCCTCAGGACCATGACCACGTCGGCCCCCTCGATCGCCGGCTCGGGCCGGGAGTGGACCCGCGCGCCGAGCGCCGGAAGCCCCGGCGGCAGGAGCGTCGGCGGCCCCGCCAGGTGCACCTCGGCGCCGAGCGTCGTGAGGGCGTACAGGTTCGAGCGCGCCACGCGGCTGTGCGCGATGTCGCCGAGGATCGCCACCTTGAGGCCGGCGATCCGGCCCTTCTTCTCCCGAATCGTCAGCGCGTCGAGAAGCCCCTGCGACGGGTGCTCGTTCGCGCCGTCGCCGGCGTTGACCACCGCGATCCGCAGCATCCCCGCGAGCATGTGCGGCGCACCCGAGGCCGGGTGCCGCATGACGATCACGTCGGGCCGCATCGCCTCGAGGTTGCGCGCGGTGTCGAGGAGCGTCTCCCCCTTCTGGACGCTCGACGTCGAGGCCGAGATGTTGATGGCGTCGGCCGAGAGCCACTTGGCCGCGATCTCGAAGGAGGAGCGCGTCCGGGTCGAGGCCTCGAAGAAGAGGTTCACGACCGTCTTGCCGCGCAGCGCCGGCACTTTCTTGATCGGCCGGCTCGCGATCTCCTTGAAGGCGACGGCGGCGTCGAGGAGCCCGGTAAGGGTCTCGGCGTCGAGTCCCCGTAGCCCCAGGAGGTGACGGAGCCGCACCCGGGGCGCCGTCATCGCCGGGACTCCGCGCCGCGCGACGTCGCCCCGCGCCGCGAC
>DATCKS010000221.1:0-1570 GCA_036562265.1 Thermodesulfobacteriota bacterium
AGCGCTCGCGACGACCATCACGACGCGGATCACGAAGAGCCAGACGAGGAGCATCTTCTGGGCGTCGGCCGACGCCGGCCCGGTGAGCACGAGCAGGATGAACGAGATCAGCGCGACGCCGGTCACCCCGTAGGTCTCGAACCCGTCGGCGCTGGGCCCGACCGAGTCGCCCGCGTTGTCGCCGGTGCAGTCGGCGATGACGCCGGGGTTGCGCGCGTCGTCCTCCTTGATGCGGAAGACGATCTTCATCAGGTCGGACCCGATGTCGGCGATCTTCGTGAAGATGCCGCCGGCGATGCGCAGCGCCGAGGCGCCGAGCGACTCGCCGATCGCGAAGCCGATGAAGCACGGGCCCGCGTAGTCGCCCGGAACGAACAGGAGGATCACCAGCATGAGGAGCAGCTCGACGCTGATGAGCAGCATCCCGATGCTCATGCCGGCCTGGAGCGGGATCGCGTAGGTCGGGAACGCCTTGCCGCGCAGGCTGGCGAAGGCCGCGCGCGAATTCGCGAGGGTGTTCACGCGGATGCCGAACCAGGCGACGCCGTAGCTCCCCGCGATGCCGATCAGGCTGAAGACGAGGATGATCACGACGCGCAACGGCTCCATCTGACGGAGGAAGCCGAAGTACGCGACCATGATCACACCGATGAAGACCTCGAGCAGGAGGATCAGCTTGCCCTGCGTGATCAGGTAGGTCTTGCAGGTCTCGTAGATCAGCTCGGAGATCTCCCGCATCGACGCGTGCACCGGCCGCTTGCGCATCGACATGAGGATCACGAGGCCGAAGGCCACGCCGAGGGCGCACACGGCCAGGCCGCCGTACATCAGGTGCACGGCGTCGACGCCGGCCATCTTCACGCCGGAGAGTTGCGGAAGCCTCAGGTCGGCCTCGCTGTGGCCGCCCACGTGACCGCCTTCGTGTTGCGCGAAGGCGAGGCTGGGAACGAGCGCGCCGAGAGCGGCCACCGTGGCGGCGGCGACGCGCGCGAGCGTAAGGCGCTTCATAAGAGTCGACTCCTCTTCATCCGGTTCGCGGCGGTGGACACCGTCGTTCGGGGCCGCCGGTGGGGCGGTCCGACCCGCCTCGAAAGGCGGCCCCCGGCCGCGGGCGCGGCGGAGACTATCACTCCTTGCCCGTCGGGCCAGTCCCGACGCGCGCCTCCGGGCGCCGGGCCCCTCGCGCAGGCTCACAGGTCGCCGGTGGAGGTCAGCAGGTCCACCCGGGCGACCTGGAGCTCGAGCTCGGCCAGGACCCGCGCGAGCTCGGCCTGCTCGGCCGCCCGCCGGGCGGCGTCGAGCTCGAGGCCCGTCAGGTTCCCGACGCGAAACATCTCCTCGGCCGCCGTCGCGGCACGCCGCGCCACCTCCGCCTGCCGCTCGGCGATTCGTAGCTGCCGCTCGGCGATCGCGACCCGGCGCCAACCGTCGCGAACCTCGACCCGCACCCGCCGCCGGACGGCTTCGAGGCGCTCGTCCGCCTGCTCCAGGGCGAGCTGCGCGTCGCGGAGCAGGCCGTAGCGGACACCACCGTCGTAGAACGGAATGGTGAGCGTCACCGCGGCGACCC
>DATCKS010000224.1:0-2756 GCA_036562265.1 Thermodesulfobacteriota bacterium
CGCCGATGCCGCCCGCGGCCACGGCCGCGGCGGCGTAGTAGTACCAGGGCCACCCCTCATCGGGGAGCGTCTCCTGGAAGACGGGACTGCCGCCGGCCTGGGCCGTCATCGGGTAGAAGGCCGGCCCGGAGACGTAGCCGACGGCGTCGCCGTCGACGTCGAAGAGCGGCATCGCCCCGGGCTGCCGGTCGGGGGGGATGGCGGCCATGGCGCGCCGCACGATCTCGCCGGGGAAGGGGGCGGTCAGGTCCGCCGCGAAACCGGGGTGGACCACGAGCGTCCGCGGGTCCTCGAGGTAGCCGACGCTGTCGCCCTGGGGACCGAAGACCGGCCGCCCCGATCGCGCCGCCAGCGGCTCGTCGTCGGCCGCGAAGACGCGAACGCCGGGGGCCACCGCCGGCAGGACGATCGGCTGCCGCGATGCGACGAGCACCGGCGCGCGGGTGGTGAGGTCGACGACGTCGATCCGGCCGCTCGCGAGCCTCACGCCGGTGCTCGCGCCGGCGGACACCTCGCCCGCCGCCGCCTCGCCCGGGCGCGGCGCGAGCCTGGCGGCCGGCGTCTGGATGACCGCGCGGGAGGTCGCCGGCCACCGGAACGTGAGCCGGCCGCGCTCGAGCGTCACCTCCAGTCGATCGCCGGCCGAGCGGATCGCGGCGGTGCTGAAGGGGAGCACGCCGATTCGCGTGCCGTCGACGAGGTCGACGACCGCCCCGCCGGCCGCCGTGCGGATCCGGGTGTCCGCGAGGACCGGCAGCGACCGGCCGCCGAGCGGCAGCCAGCGCGCGCCTCCGTAGCTCTGCTCCGCCACCTTGACGCCGCGTGCGGTGCCGAGGGACGCGGCCTGCGGGGCCGCGACGGCGCGGTGGACCGGAAGCACATGCGCCGCGAGGAAGGGGACGAGGACGAGGTAGGTCAGGAGCCGGCCCGCGCGATGGATCACGGTAGCCTCCTTCGGCGTCGCCGGCCGACGCACGCGCGCGTGAGGCCGCGGACGCCTGTCGACGAACACGCTGATGCCCATTACGACGCTACATGACCGCCGGCCCGCCGGTCAAGCGTGGCGTTGGCTGCCTAGCGACCAGAGGCCTCGCGTCCCCGCCTCCCGTCCCGCGTGCAGGCCGCTTCCCGATCGCCCGTGATGCGGTGCGGCTCGCGGCCGGGCGGCTCGGCGCGGGTGGCTTCCGGCTCGCGGGCGGCCGGCGCGCCGGTCTCGGCGACCCGCCCGGACCGGACGAGCGGCGGCAGCCGGAGCGCGATCAGGAGCGCGACGGCCGCCATGACGGCCCCTGCGATGAAGGCCCCACCGAGGGCCGACGCGAAGCGCTCGGCCATCTCCGGTCCGCCCCAGGTGACCCCAAGGAGGTCACCCTCGCCTCCGGCCTCGACGCCGAGGCGTGCGGCGAAGATGGCGCCCATGATGGCGGTGCCGACGGCGCCGCCGATGCTCCGGCCGAACTGCTGCAGGGAGGTCGCCAGACCGAGGCGCTCGGGCGCGGCCTGGGCCTGGACGAAGAGCAAAAGGGTCAGGTTCGCGAGACCGCTGCCCGCGCCGAGGAGCGTCACGTCGGCGAGGAGCCAGAGCCGGCGCGTCTCGGGTCCCATCAGCGCGAGCACGACCAGCGCCGCCGTCATGAGCCCCGTGCCGGTGACGATCGTCGGGCGGTGGCCCACCCTGAGCATGAGCCGCGCGGCCAGGATGGCGGTGCCGACCCAGCCGAGCATGAGCGGCGTGAGGGTGGCGCCCGCCTCCGTGGCGCTCGCGCCGGTGGTCGCGCGGACGTAGAGCGGGATGAAGGCGATCGCCCCGAAGATGGCCATGCCGACGAAGGTCGCGGTGCCGAACGCGGCCGCGCTCGCCCGGTCGCCGAGGGCGTCGAGCGGCAGCATGGGCTCGCCGACTCGCCGCTCGACGGCGACGAAGAGCCCGGTCAGCACCACGCCGCCGACGATCCAGGGCCACCGGGGCAACGTGAGCCCCGAGAGCCCCGCGAGCAGGATCGACACGGCCGCCAGCAGGAGCGCGCCGCCGAGCCAGTCGACCCGCACCTGGCCGCTCCGCGGCCGGTCGGCGTACGTGGCGTGCAGCACCGCGACGGCCGCAAGTCCGAACGGGACGTTCACGAAGAAGACCCAGCGCCACGAGAGCGCGTCGGTCAGGAAGCCGCCGATCAGCGGCCCCACGATGGAGCCGACCCCCCAGACGCTGCTGAAGACCGCCTGCATCCGGGCCCGCTCGCGCAGCGTGTAGATCTCCCCGATGATCGTGAGCCCGATCGGCACGATGGCGCCGGCGCCGAGCCCCTGGACCGCGCGGAAGAGGACCAGGACGACCATCGAGGTCGACAGGCCGCAGAGCATCGACCCGAGGAGGAAGAGGCCGACTCCGATCATGTAGGTCGTGCGCCGGCCGTAGAGGTCCGACAGGCGGCCCCAGATCGGCACCGTGGCGGTCGAGGTCAGCATGTACGCGGTGAACACCCAGCTGTAGTGCTCGAGCCCCCCGAGCTGCGCGACCACGGTCGGCATCGCCGTCCCCATGACCGTCGCCTCGAGCGCGCCGAGGAACATGCCGAGCATGATCCCCGCCGTCACCGCGATCCGCCGCCCCCGCGGCAGCACCGTCAGCGGCCGTTGCCCCTCGTCTCCCTTCACCATTCCTCCCCTTCCCCGGGGTCAGGCCTTTCCATTTTCCATGGGGTCAGGCCTTTCCATTTTCCAAGGCTCGCCTCGAGACGACCTCGCAGCGCCGGCTC
>DATCKS010000227.1:0-7463 GCA_036562265.1 Thermodesulfobacteriota bacterium
TGCGTAGCCTGTGGAGAGGCCGCCGCAAGGAGCGGCCCTGCCCCTGGTGCGCGAGGCCGGTGCAGGTCGGCGCGGAACGCTGCGACGGCTGCCGGCGTCGCCTCCGCCCGATGGACAACGTGTTGACGCTGCCGAGGCCGACCGACATCACAGTTTCGGACGAGGCCACCCAGGGACTGGCGCGGCGCGACTGAACCTGGCCGGCGCCGGGCCGCCGGGCCGCCGTCACGAGACGCCGGCTCCCCCTTCCTCCTCCTCGGGCGAGCAGGCGTAGATCGCGTGCTCGAGGAGCAGGCGCTCCGGGTCCGACGCGGGCGTCACGCGCAGGAGCGCCGGCAGGAGGCGCGGGTCGCCGAGCCGGGCCGCGGCCTCGAGCGGGCCTCGCCCGATCGGCCCGGCCGCATCGAGCGCGGCAGCCAGCGCCGCCACGACGCGCTCGTCCGCGCGGCGCGCGACGAGCCCCACGATCGCCTCCTCGCGCGTCTGCTCGTCGGGATCCTGGAGGCGCTCGACGAGCGCCTCCACGACGGCCGGCGTCGTGACCGTCGTGAGGGAGCCGAGGGCGAACGTGGCCCAGTCGCGGACCGCCGGGCTCGCGTCGCGCGTGAGGTCGACCAGCGCGTCGACGGCCAGCGGGTCGTCGAAGCCGCCGAGCCCGCACGCCACGGCGTGGCGCACCTCGGCGTCCGGGTCGGCCCGCCGGCCGGCGAGCGGCCCGATCGTCCGCGCGTCCCTGAGACGCGAGAGGGCGGAGACCGCAGCGGCGCGCACGCGGGGAGCCTCGTCGTCGAGCGCCTCGATGAGGGCCGGGATCACGCGCTCTCGCGCGGCGTCCGAGGGCGCGCCGAGCCGGCCGAGCGCGTCGCAGGCGAGGGCTCGCGCGGCCTCGCGCCCGTCGGCGGCGAGCGCCAGGGCGCGGTCGAGCCCGCCGGCGTCGGCCGACGCGCAGAGCGCGTCGATCGCCCGTTCCCAGGCGTCGCCGTTCCGGTCATCGCCGTCGAGCGCGGCCCGGACGATGTCCTCGAGGTCGCGGCCCATCCCCTCTCCCGTCACCGTCTCCGATCGCTGCCGGACGGGGCCCGGCCTCGACGCGTCCCCGGCTGGAACCGGCGAAGGCCCGACCCCGCGCGGCGCGGCCCGACCCCGGTCAGATGGCGCCCGACGCCCGCAGCCGGGCGATGTCGGCCGCCGACCACCCCAGTTCGGCGAGGATCTCGTCGGTGTGCTCGCCGAGCAGGGGCGGCGGGCGGCGGATGCGGCCCGGGGTGTCGGCGAGCTTGATGGGGATGCCCATGACCTTGAGGCCGGGCACCTTGGGATGCGGCAGCGGCACGACCATGTCCCGGGCGAGGAGGTGCGGGTCGCCGACGACCTGCGCGACGTCCTTGATCGCCCCCACCGGGACCCCCACCCGATCGAGCCGCTCGATCCACTCCTGCGTGGTCCCCTCTGCGAAGATCGGCTCGAGCACGGCGTTCAGGGCGGGACGGTTCTCGACGCGCCCGGCGCTCGTGGCGAACCGGGGGTCCTTCGCGAGCGCCGGTTTGCCGATCGCCTCGCAGAACCGCGCGAAGAGGGCGTCGTTGCCGGCCGCCACGTTCACGTAGCCGTCACGGGTCTGGTAGGTCTCGTACGGGGCGATGGTGGGGTGCTGGTTCCCCTTTCGCCCCGGGGTGCGGCCGGTCATGAAGTAGCTGCCGGCCTGGAACGACAGGAGCGCCGCCACGGCGTCCTGCATCGAGCAGTCGATCCGCTGCCCGCGGCCGGTCGTCTGGCGCGCGACCAGCGCGAGAAGGATCCCCTGCACCGCCATGAGGCTCGCGACGAGGTCGGCCATCGGCACGCCGACCTTCGTCGGCGGGCCGTCGGGAAAGCCGGTGAGGCTCTGGAGCCCCGACTCCCCCTGGATCACGACGTCGAAGCCGGGACGGCGGCTGTCGGGGCCGGTCTGGCCGAAGCCGGAGACCGAGCAGTAGACGATGCGCGGGTTCAGGGCGAAGACCGCCTCGTCGGTGAGGCCGAGCCGCGCGAGCGTCCCGGGCCGGAAGTTCTCCACGAGGACGTCGGCGCGCTCGACGAGACGCCGGAGGATCGCGAGCCCCTCCGGGTGCTTGAGGTTCAGCGTGAGGCTCCGCTTGTTGCGGTTGACCGCCAGGTAGTAGGCGCTCTCGCCGTTCTCGAACGGCGGGCCCCAGTGGCGCGTGTCGTCTCCCGTACCGGGCGCCTCGATCTTGACGACGTCCGCGCCCATGTCGCCGAGCTGCATCGTGCAGAAGGGCCCGGCCAGGATCCTGGAGAGGTCGACCACCCGGAGACCGGTGAGGGGGCCGTTGGCCAGTGTCGTCAAGGTCGAGCAACCTCCGGCGAAACGCCTCGGGTCTCACGCCGTCGCGGGGCGCTGCCGCCGGCGGGCCGCCCGCCAGAGGCTGCGGACCACCGGGACCGCGATGGCCGCGAGCCCGAGCGTCATGAGCGTGGCCGAGATGGGCCGTGCAAAGAAGATCATCACGCCCCGATCGGACAGGATGAGCGACTGGCGCAGGGCCCGCTCCGCGAGGGGGCCGAGGACCAGCGCCAGGACCAGGGCCGCCGGAGAATAGTACAGCTTCTTCATCAGATAGCCCAGGGCGCCGAACACGAGCATGACCCCGATGTCCCAGACGCGGTTGTTGAGGGCGTAGGCGCCGGTGATGCAGAAGACGATGACGAACGCCATGAGGATCGGGTACGGCACCTTGAGGGCGCGGACGAAGATCGGGATGAACGCGACGTTCAGGACCAGGAGCACCGCGTTGCCGATCCACATGGAGGCGATGAGCCCCCAGACGAAGTCGGGGTTCTTCACGAAGAGGAGCGGCCCCGGCTGCAGGCCCCACATGATGAGCCCGCCGAGCAGGACGGCCGTGGTGCCGGAGCCGGGGATGCCGAGCGTCAGCATCGGCACGAGCGCGCCGGCCGACGCGGCGTTGTTGGCCGCCTCGGGCCCCGCCACCCCCTCGATGGCCCCCTTGCCGAACTCCTCCGGGTGCCGCGAGCACCTGTGCTCGAGCGTGTAGGCGAGGAACGACGCGATGGTCGCCCCGGCCCCCGGCAGGATGCCGACGAAGAAGCCGAGGAGCGTGCCCCGGACGATCGCCATGCGGCTTCGCACCCAGTCGGTCGCCCGCGGCCAGACCTCTCGGAACCCGTAGCGTCCCTCGAGGATGCGGGTATCGGTCGCCTGCTCGGCGCCGACCAGCACCTCGCCGAGGCCGAAGAGGCCGATCGCCACCGGCAGGAACTCCACCCCGTCGAGCAGCTCCGGGTAGCCGAACGTGTAGCGCGCGTCGCCCGAGATGATGTCGAGCCCCATCATCGCCAGCATGAGCCCGAGCACCATGCTGATGAAGCCCTTGAGCGCGTGCTCGCCGGTCAGCCCCGTGACGGTGGTGAGGCCGAGGAACATGAGGGCGAAGGTTTCGGGCGGCCCGAAGCTGAGCGCCCAGCTGGCGAGGACCGGCGCCATGAACATCAGCATGAGGACGCCGAAGGAGCCGGCGATGAAGGAGCCGACGGCCGCGATGCCGAGCGCCGGCCCGGCGCGCCCCCTGAGCGCCATCTGGTAGCCGTCGAGGCAGGTGACGACCGACGTCGACTCCCCAGGGGTGTTGATGAGGACCGAGGTGATCGTCCCGCCGTACATCGACCCGTAGTAGATCCCGGCGAGCATGATCACGGCGGACGTGGGGGACATCCCGAAGGTGAGCGGCAGGAGGAGCGCCACGCCCGAGACCGGCCCGATGCCGGGGAGCGCGCCGATGAGCGTCCCGACGAACACGCCGGCGACCGCCATGAAGACGTTGAACGGCGTGAGGGCGACGCCGAACCCGAGGAGCAGGTTGTCGAGCAGCTCCATGGTGGCCTCGCTAGAAGCCGAACGGCCCGGTCGGGAACGGCACGCGGAGCCAGTGGACGAACAGGAGGTACGTGCCGGCGGCGCCGCCGACCGCCACGCCGAGGCTGCGCGCGAGGGAGTGGCGCTCGACGAGCCGCAGCATGACGAACAGGAAGAGGCCGGTGCCGACGATCATGCCGACCTGCTCCATGAGCAGGACGAACAGGACCGTCGTCACCGCGACCGCCGCGATCCGTACGAGGCTCGCACCGCGCGGCGCCCAGGCCTCGTCCCCGGCCGACCCGGGACGCGCGGCCGAGACGAGCAGCAGCACGGCCAGGACGCCCATGGCCAGTGACAGCCAGAAGGGCAGGAAGCCGGAGCCGGGCCCGGTCTCGCTCCAGTACGGGTACTGCCGGCCGGCGACCCCGAACCAGACGGCGAAGAGGAGGAACAGGATGCCGCCGATCCGATCGGCCCGGCTCACGGCGGCCCGCTCCTACGGCTTGACCGCGCCCATGTCGGTGAGCGCCTTGCGGTACTTCTCCCGGACCTGGTCGAGGTACGCGCTGGCTTCCTCGCCGGTCATGAAGACCGGGGTGAGGAGGTTCTTCTCGATGTAGCCTTTCTGCCACCGCTCCGTCTCGGTGACCCTGAGCAGGGCGTCCTGCCACCACCTGACCGCCTCCGGGCTCATGTCGGCCGGCCCGACCACGCCGCGCATCTGGTCCCAGAGGACGTCGTAGCCCAGCTCCTTGAAGGTCGGCACCTGGGCGGCGTCCGGCATCCGCTTCTCGGCGGCGACCGCGAGGAACCTCGCCTTGCCGGCCTCGATCTGCGCCTGGACCTCGTTGGGGTTCTCGACCGCCGCGTCGATGTGCCCGCCGAGGAGCGCGGCCGTGACCTCGCCGCCCGAGTTGAACGGCACGTACTTCACCTTGATCCCGGTCGCCCTCTCCATCAGGTAGGTGAAGATGTGGTCCTCGGCGTTCGTGCTCGTGCCGCCGACGGAGAGGGTGTTCGGCTGCGACCTGGCCGCCTCGAGGAACTGCTGGATCGTCTGGTATTTCGAATCGGAGCGGACCGCGAGCGTCAGCTCGTCGACCGCGACGATCGCGAGGATCGTCATGCCGTCGCGGTGGTCGCCGGGGATCCGCCCCTCGATCTTTCCCGACACGATCGTCGGCGTGGCGCCGGCGACGACGTGGTCGTTCCCTTTCTTGCCGACGAGGTAGTTGTACCCGACCGCCCCGCTGCCGCCGGCCCGGTTGACAACGTTCAGCGGCACGGGCGAGAGCCGGTTCTCGTCCATGATGCCGGTGATGGTGCGCATCAGGTTGTCGGTGCCGCCGCCCGGCGCGTACGGGACGACGACCTCGATGGCGCGGGAGGGGTAGTCCGCAGCGGGAGCGTCCGGGACGGTGGCGAGGCCGAGAGCGGCGAGGGCGGCGAGGGCGATGACGCGTGGCTTCGTCATGCGGGTGTCACCTCCGTTGGGGGGATCGTTCGACCGTGCGGTCAGGCGACGATGCCGGTCTCGAAGAGGTGCGCGCGCTCCGCCTTTCCGTATCCGAGTTCCGTGAGAATCTGCTCCGTGTGCTCCCCGAGGATGGGCGCCGGCCGGTCGCCCCCCCCCGGCGTCTCCGACAGCTTGACCGGCACCCCGAGCGCCTTGATCGGCCCGGCGCCGGGGTGGTCGAGGTCGACCACCATCCGGCGTGCCAGGGTGTGCGGGTCGCTCAACGCTTCGGGGTAGGTGTTGATGGGGCCCGAGGGGACCCCCTCCCGCTCGAGGCGGGCGAGCCAGTACGCCCGAGGTCTGGTCGCCGTCGTCTTCTCGATCTCGTCGACCAGTTCGGCCCGGTGGGCGAGCCGCTCCTTGCGGCCCTGGAACCGCGCGTCCTCGAGGAGGTCGGGCCGGCCGATGGCGCGGGCGAAGCCCTCGAACAGCCTATGGGTGTTGGCCCCCACCGTGAAGTACCCGTCCTCGGCGCGCAGCGCCTGGTAGGGCGCCGACAGCCGGTGCGCCGACCCGAGCGGTCCCGGCACCCGACCGGTCAGCCAGTACTCCGCCGACTCCCACACGGTCAGCGCCATGGCCGCCTCGAGCAGCGAGGTATCGACGAACTGCCCCTCCCCGGTCCGCTCCCGGTACTCGAGCGCGCAGAGGATGCCGATGGCGCCGTAGAGGCCGGCGGCGAGGTCGCTGATGGCGATGCCCGCCTTCGCCGGCGGACCGTCCGGCTCGCCCGTGACGCTCATGATCCCGCTCATCCCCTGCGCGACGAGGTCGAAACCGCCCCTCCCGGCGTACGGCCCGGTCGCGCCGAACCCGCTGATGCTGCAGTAGACGAGACGGGGGTTCACGCGGCGCAGCGTCTCGTAGCCGGCCCCCAGGCGCTCGACGACGCCGGGCCGGTAGTTCTGGACGAGCACGTCGGATCGCGCCGCGAGGCGATGGAGGATCTCGACCCCCTCGGGCCGCTTGAGGTCGACCGCGAGGCTCCGCTTGTTGCGGTTCACGGCGAGGAAGGCGCCGCTGTGCCCGTTGCGCTGGACGACGCCCGGCCTGCGACCCTCCTCGCCGCCGGGCGGCTCGACCTTGACGACGTCGGCCCCCATGTCGGCGAGGTTCATCGTGCAGAACGGGCCGGCCAGCGCCTGCGTGAGGTCGACGACCCGGATGCCCTCGAGCGGCTTCATCGCGCTCTACGCCCCCGTCTCCCCTCGCACCCGGCCGGTTTCGCGAGGCGCCCTCGCCGCACCGCGTCGCCGACGACGCCGGCCGCCACGGCGCTAGCCCCCCGTCCCGCGGAAGTTCCGGTGCCACAGCTCGAGGTAGGAGGCGGCGTTGCGGCGGATGTCGGCCAGCTCCTCCTCGCTCATCTGCCGGACCGGCTTCGCCGGCACCCCCATGACGAGCCACCCGGCCGGCACGACCTTTCCGGGCGGCACCAGCGCCCCGGCTCCCACCTGGGCGCCCCGCTCCACGACCGCGCCGTTGAGGACGATGGCGCCGATGCCGATGCGCGCCTCGTCGTGGATCGTCGCCCCGTGCACGACCGCGCCGTGGCCGATCGTGACGTTGTCCCCGACGAGGCAGGGGTTGCGGGGCGTGACGTGGAGGACGGCCCCGTCCTGCACGTTCGAGTTCTTGCCGAGCCTGACGGGGCTCCCCTCGTCGCCGCGCAGGACCGCGCACGGCCAGACGCTCGCCCCGGCCTCGATGGTCACGTCGCCGATCACCTGGGCCGCGGGGTCCACGTAGGCCTCGGGATCGACCTTCGGGGTCCAGCCCTGCCCGCTCCGGATCATCCCGCTGTCTCCTTCAACGGCTCGCGGCCGGCGTCCGCTCCGCCGCGGCAAAGCCGCGGCTCCGCTCAACCGGGGCTTCGCCCCGGTCCCCACTACCGGGGGCCGCTCGCCTCAGGCGGCGCCTCCCGGCACCGCCAGCAACGGCTCGCGGCCGGCGTCCGCTCCGCCGCGGCAAAGCCGCGGCTCCGCTCAACCGGGGCTTCGCCCCGGTCCCCACTACCGGGGGCCGCTCGCCTCAGGCGGCGCCTCCCGGCACCGCCAGCAACGGCTCGCG
>DATCKS010000232.1:0-14311 GCA_036562265.1 Thermodesulfobacteriota bacterium
GGGTGGTGCTCGCCGGCATGAAGCTCCCCGTCAACTACGGCCCGCAGTACCGAAGCGAGTTCGAGGCCATCTACCCCGAGCTCGCGCGCCAGTACGACGTGCCGCTCGTTCCCTTCCTGCTCGAAGGGGTGGGGGGCGTCGCCCGCCTCAACCAGGCGGACGGCATCCATCCCACGGCGGAGGGCCAGCGAATCATCGCCGACCACCTCTGGCCCGTGCTCGCCCCCGTGGTGCGAGAAACCGCGCAGCAGGCCGAGGCCACCGGCCTCACGACCGTCCGCTGAGACGGGTCGGGCCGCGAGGCGATTCTCCGCCTCGGTGGAAAATGGAAAGGCCTGACCCCCTGGAAAATGGAAAGGCCTGACCCCACGTGGAGTCAGGTGGATACCCGGGCGAGGAGGCGT
Organism: Thermodesulfobacteriota bacterium; assembly: GCA_036562265.1. Lineage (GTDB taxonomy): Bacteria > DASVDK01 > DASVDK01 > DASVDK01 > DASVDK01 > DASVDK01. The sequence goes on from DATCKS010000232.1 coordinate 405, forward strand.
CGGGTGGCCTCCTCGAAGACGTCGGGCTCGGGGAGGAGGCTGACCACGAGGTAGGCCTCGGAGGGGAAGTCGAAGAAGTAGCCGGGGTGGACGAGGACGTCGTCCCGGTCGAGGAGCGAGAGGACGAGCGCCTCCTCGCCTTCCCCGCGGGGGACCTGCAGGATCGCGTACCACCCCCCCTCGGCCGGCAGGAGCCGGCAGGGGGAGCCGGGACCGATCCTTCCGGCAAGGCGCGCGCGGTTCGTCGAGACCCGCTCGAGGATCGCTTCACGGATCCGCGGCGCGAGGTCGAGGAGGGCCGGCAGCGCGACCTGGACCGGCGTCGAGACCGAGAGGAACGTGTCGGCCACGAGGTCGAGCCTTTCGAGAGCCGCCGCCACGTGCGCCTCGGAGCCCGAGGCGACGAGCCAGCCGAGCTTGAGCTGCGGCAGCCCGGCCACCTTCGAGAGGCCGTTCAGCGCGAAGGCGAGCGGCGCGTCGCCTGCGGGGAGATCGCCGAGTCCTCCCGCGACCGTCGCGGCCCGCTCCGGGTCGGGTCCGTACGCGAAGTCGGCGAAGACCTCGTCCACGATCAGCGCGAGGCCGCGCGCCGCGCAGAGCGAGGCGATGGCGGCCGCCTCGCGCCGGGTGAGGAAGGAGCCGGTCGGGTTGTTGGGGCTCACCGCCACCACGGCCCGCGCGCGCGCCTCGTCCCGCGCCGCGGCCGCGAGCGCGTCGAGGTCGATCCGCCAGGCGTCGCCGTCGAAGCGGATCGGATAGGGGACCGTCCGCACCGGCGAGAGCGCGGCGAGGTGGTCGAGGAGCGGGTAGCTCGGCGCCGGAACGAGGATGCTGTCGCCGGCGTCGCAGAGAACGGTGAAGAGGAACGAGTAGGCCTCGCTCGTGCTGGCCGTGAGGACGATTCGCGCCGGGTCGACCGCGGCGCCGCGGGCGGCGTAGTAGCGGGCGACCGCCTCCCGCGCCGGCCACGCCCCCCGCGGTTCGGGCGCGTAGACCAGCGCCTCGGGGTTCGCGAGCGCGGCAAGGATCGCCTCGCCGGGGTAGGGGAGGCCGCAGCGCGTCGGGTTCGACGCCGTGAGGTCGAGGATGCGCGCTCCGGCGGCCCGCTTCGCCTCGAGGAGGCGGGCGAGCGCGTTCGGCGCGAGGCTTGCGGCGGTGCGGCGCGAGAACACGGGCGAAAGTGTAGCGGCTCGACCGGCCGGGCGAGCCGGCGACACGCTTGCGCAACCGGAGGCCGCCCGTCCTTGACCGGGCCCGAGGTTTGACGTATACCGCGAGGACCGGGCCGGACCCGGGTGCGGACCGGCGGTCCGCGCGAGGAGGCGACATGTCCAGCGATTTCGGGCGCGGACCGGGGACGGGCGAGCAGGTCCTCCGGGCGCCGTACGCGGTCGAGGCAGCCCAGCGGGCGTTCCTCTGGCGCGTCTACCAGTGGATGGCCGTCGGACTCGGCCTCACCGGGGTCGTCGCCTACTGGGTGGCCGGGTCGGAGGCGGCGCTGCGCGTCGTCTACGGCACCCCGTTCGTGATGCTCGGCCTCTTCGTCGCCACGCTCGGCCTCGTCTTCTTCATCGGGCGGGCGGCTGCGAGCCTGTCGCCGGGCCAGACCGGGGCGCTCTTCCTCCTCTACTCCGGTCTCATGGGGGTGCTCCTCTCCTCCGTCTTCGTCCGCTACACGTCGGCGTCGATCGCCTCGACGTTCTTCGTCACGGCCGGCACCTTCGGGGTGACGAGCGTCTTCGGGTTCGTGACCAGGCGCGACCTCTCGGGGCTCGGCAGCTTCCTCTTCATGGGGCTTGTCGGCCTCATCCTCGCGAGCGTCGTGAACTGGTTCCTCATGAGCCCGATGATCACCTGGATCACGACCTACATCGGCGTCGGCATCTTCGTCGGCCTCACCGCGTACGACACCCAGAGGCTCAAGACGATCGGCGCCACGGCCGACCCCGACGCGGCGGCGACGCAGGCGATTGCCGTCCAGGGAGCGCTCGCGCTCTACCTCGACTTCGTCAACCTCTTCCTCTTCCTCCTGCGGCTCTTCGGCAACCGCCGGTAGACGCCGCACGGGGCGGCGCGCCGCTCGCACGCGCCGCCGCCGCGTGGCACACTCTCGTCATGCGGGCGTGGGTCGTCGAGCGCACGGGACCGATCGACGGCGGGGCGATCCTCCGGCGCGTCGAGCGCGACGTGCCGCGTCCGGCCCCCGGCGAGGCGCTCGTTCGGGTGCTCGCCTGCGGCGTCTGCCGGACCGACCTGCACGTGGTCGAGGGCGACCTCGATCTGCCCGCCCTCCCGCTCGTCCCCGGCCACCAGGCGGTGGGGGAGGTCGTCGAGGCGCCGGCAGGAAGCGGGCTCGCCGCCGGCGACCGCGTCGGGATCCCGTGGCTGCGCTGGACGTGTGGCCGCTGCCGGTTCTGCCGCTCGGGCCGCGAGAACCTCTGCCCGGACGCCCGCTTCACCGGCTTCCACGCGGACGGCGGCTACGCCGACTATGCCACCGTGCCGGCCGCCTTCGCGCTGCCGTTGCCGGCCGGCCTCGCCCCGGTCGAGGCGGCCCCGCTGCTCTGCGCCGGCGTGATCGGCTTCCGGGCGCTCAGGCTTTCGGGAATCCGGCCCGGCGGGCGGCTCGGCCTCTACGGCTTCGGCGCCGCCGCGCACCTCGCCGTCCAGGTGGCGCGCCACTGGGGCTGCGAGACCTTCGTCTTCACGCGGACGGGCGAGCATGCGGAGCTTGCCCGCTCGCTCGGGGCCGCCTGGGTGGGGCGGTCGGACGAGGCGCCTCCCGCGCCGCTCGACGCCGCCGTCGTGTTCGCGCCGGCCGGCGTCGTCGTGCCGTACGCGCTCCGCGCGCTCGACCGCGGCGGCACCGTGGCCATCGCCGGCATCCACATGACGCCGATCCCGCCGCTCGACTACGACCGCGACCTCTTCCTCGAGCGCACGCTCCGCAGCGTCACGGCCAACACGCGGGAGGACGCCCGCGAGTTCCTCCGCCTCGCGGCCGAGATCCCCGTACGCACGTCCGTCGAGCGGGTCCCCTTCGACCAGGCCCGCGAGGCGCTCGTCCGTCTCGCGCGCGGCGAGGTGCAGGGGGCCGCCGTCCTCGAGCTCTAGGCGGCCGGCTGGCGCCAGAACGCCGGTTTGACGAGCGTCCGGCCGGGCGATAGAGTCTTTCCACGTTGCAAGCGCGTGTTTCGTATAGTGAAACATCGCCGCGGCGCGCCGCGTACGACGTGGCGGTGCTCGGCAAGGCCCTCGCCATCGTCGAGGCGCTCGTCGACGGCCCCACCCTCGGCGTGAGCGAACTCAGCGACCGGACCGGCGCGAGCAAGGCGTCGGTGTTCCGCATTCTCGCCACGCTCGAGCGTCGCGGCTACGTCGCGAAGGATCCGGTGAGCCGCAAGTACCGGCCCGGACCTCGGCTGCTCGCCATCGCGTGCGGGCTCGTGTCCGGGCACGACCTCGTGCAGGGGGCGAGGCCCGTGCTAGCCGCCCTCCACGCGGAGTTCGACGAGACGGTCAACCTCGGGATCCTCAGCGAGGGGCAGGTGCTGTACCTCGACATCCTCGAGAGCAGTCACGGGCTCCGCATGGCCGCTCGCGTCGGCAGCCGCCACCCGCTGCACACCACCGCACTCGGCAAGGCGATCCTCGCCTGGCTGCCGGCCGACGAGGCGAGGCGGCTCCTCCCGGAGAGGCGTTTCGAGCGGCGGACCCCGCGCAGCGTCACCGCGTGGCCGTCGCTCGAGCGGCAACTCGCCGCCTTCCGGAAGCAGGGGTACGCGGTGGACGACGAGGAGAACGAGGCCGGCGTGCGCTGCGTCGGCGCGCCGATCCTGGACGTTCGCGGCCGGCCCGTGGCGAGCATCAGCGTGGCGGGCCCCGCCTCGCGCCTGCGCGACGCGACGATCCGCCGGATCGGCCGGCGGCTGGTCGACGCGGCGTCGGCGATCGCGGAGCGGATGGGCTACCGCGCCGGCGGCGGAGCCCGGGTCTCCTGAGCGATGAGGGGGCGGATGCGGCTCGCCGTGCTCGGCCTGCACCACGAGACGAACACCTTCGCGCCCACCGCGACCACCTACGAGGACTTCGCCCGCGCGGGGATCCTGCGCGGCGACGAGATCGTCCGGGCCTACCGCGACTCCCACGCCACGCTCGCCGGCTTCTTCGACGCGGCCGAGCGCCACGGCGCCGACTTTGTCCCCCTGCTCTTCGCGACCACGGAGCCCTCGGGCACGATCACGGCCGAGGCGTTCGACCGGATCGTCGGCGAGATGCTCGACCGGCTCGCCTCCGGCGGGCCGTGGGACGGCGTCCTCCTGGCGCAGCACGGCGCGGCCGTGGCCGAGGGCCACCCCGACGCCGACGGCGAGATCGCCGCGCGCGTCCGCGAGGTCGTCGGCCCGGCGGTGCCGATCGGTCTCGCCCTCGACATGCACGCCAACGTCTCCCGGCGCATGATCGAGAACGTGACGGCGACGGTTACCTACCGGACCAACCCGCACCTCGACCCGCGGCCGCGGGGCTTCGAGTGCGCGGAGATCGTCGTCCGGGCCGCGCGCGGCGAGGTGCGCCCGGTGCAGGCGCTCGAGACGCCGCCCCTCGTCATCAACATCGTCCGGCAGTGCACGGACGAGGAGCCGATGCGGAGCCTCGTAGGCGACGTCGAGTCGGTCATCGGCCGCGCGGGCCTCCTGTCGGCAAGCCTCGCGGAAGGCTACCCGTACGCCGACGTGCCGGAGATGGGGATGTCGGCCCTCGCGGTGGCCGACGGCGACCCGCTGGCGGCGCGGGAGGCGGCCCGCTGGCTCGCCCGGCGCGCGTGGGAGCGGCGTGCCGAGATGACCGGCGCCATCGCGTCGCCCGAAGAGGCGCTCCGCCGGGCGGCCGCGGCCCCGCGGGGTCCGGTCGTGCTCATGGACGTCGGCGACAACATCGGCGGCGGCAGCCCGGCCGACTCCACGGTCCTCCTCGCGACGGCGAGGCGTCTCGGGGTCCGGGGCCTCCTGCAGACGCTCTACGATCACGAGGCCGTCGCCGCCTGCGCGGCCGCCGGCGTCGGGGCGACGGTGCGGCTGCGCGTCGGGGCGAAGACCGACGACCGGCATGGCGAGCCGGTCGAGGTCGAGGGGCGGGTGCGGCTCCTCTCCGACGGCCGCTACGAGGATCCGGCGCCGACGCACGGCGGCACCCGCTTCTTCGACGCCGGGCCGACGGCGGTGCTCGAGACGGACGAGGACCACACGCTCGTCCTCACGAGCCGGCGCGTCGGCAACACGAGCCGCGAGCAGATGTACGCGCTCGGCATCAGACCCGAGCGGAAGCGGGTGATCGTGGCGAAGGGGGTGGTGTCGCCCAGGCCGGCCTACGCGCCGATCGCGGCCGAGATCATCCTGGTCGACACGCCGGGGGTGACGAGCGCCGACCTGAGCCGCTTCCGGTACGAGCGGCGCCGGCGGCCGCTCTACCCGTTCGAGCCGGAAGCGGCCTATCCCGGCTGTGAGGTCACGCGATGACGGACGACATCGGCGCCGCCCCGGGTAGCGCGGCGTACTACGACGCGCTCGCCGCGCGCCTCGGCTCGGCGCTCCTGGCCGACATCCTCGACGACCTCGGCGTGCGGACGAGCGTCATGCGGCACACGATCCGCCCGCTCTTCGACCGCGCCGTCGCCGTGGGGCGCGCGGCGACGATGCTCGCGGTCGACGTGTACGAGACGCCGGCAGAGCCCTACCGGCACCTCATGGAGGGGCTCGACGCGCTCGAGCCGGGTGCGGTGGTGGTCGTCACGACCAACGGGTCGACGCGGGCGGCCCTGTGGGGGGAACTCCTGTCGACGGCCACCGCAAGCCGCGGCGGCCGCGGCGCGGTGCTCGACGGCCTCGCGCGGGACGCGCGTCGGATCGAGGCGATGGGGTTTCCCGTCTTCAGCACCGGGCTCTCGCCGGCCGACTCGAAGGGCCGCTGCGAGGTGATCGCGCACGGCGTCACGATCGAGGCGGGAGGCGTCCGCGTGCGGCCGGGGGACCTGGTCTTCGGAGACCGCGACGGCGTGGTCGTCGTGCCGCAGGAACTCGAGGCCGAGGCGGTCCGGCGAGCCCTCCGGAAGGCGTCCGAGGAGAACAGGGTCCGCGAGGCGCTCCGCGGCGGGATGCCGGTGACCGAGGCCTTCCGCCGCTACGGCGTGCTCTAGGGCCCGTCGTACGAAGGCCGGTAAGCGGGAGCCGCCGGGCCGTGCCCGACGACGGCCGGCGACCGTCGAACGACCTGACGACGTGGCGCGGCGGGAGGCCCCTGGCAGAGCGAGAACACGAGACTTTGCAAACGCAGCCCAGGACGGCGGAGGGAGCGACGACATGCCGAAGAGCCAGATCACCACGCGCAAGGCGCCGGCGCCGATGGGGCCCTACTCCCAGGGCCTGCGCGCGGGCGACTTCGTCTACGTGTCCGGCCAGGGGCCGATCGACCCCGAGACCGGACAGGTCAAGGGGACGACCGTCGAGGAGCAGACGGCCGCGACGCTCGACAACGTGAAGGCGATCCTCGAGGCGGCCGGCGCGTCGATGGCCGACGTCGTCAAGACCACCTGTCATCTGGCCGACCTGTCCCACTTCTCGCGGTTCAACGCGGTCTACGAGCGCTACTTCCCGGAGCCGCGGCCGGTCCGGACGACGGTCGGCAGCCAGCTCCTCGGGATCCTGGTCGAGGTGGACGTCGTGGCCTACGTCGGCGCAGACGGCGCGAAGGCCGGTCGATAGCCGATGTCCGCGCTCTTCCCCGAACTCGACACGCCGGCCCTGGTCGTCGACCTCGCCGTCATGGAGGCGAACCTCGAGCGCATGGCGGCCGAGGCCCGGCGCCGGGGGGTGCGCCTTCGGCCCCACACCAAGACGCACAAGGCGCCCTGGATCGCGAAGCGGCAGCTCGAGTACGGGGCGAGCGGCATCACCGTCGCCAAGCTCGGCGAGGCCGAGGTCATGGTCGCGGCCGGGATCCGCGACATCCTCGTCGCCTACCCGATCGTCGGCGAGCGCAAGCTCGAGCGGCTCGCGGCGCTTGCCGCCGACGCCGACGTGAAGGTCTCGCTCGACTCGGTCGAGGCGGCCTATGGGGTGTCGGCGGTCGGCCGCCGGATCGGCCGCCGCGTGCCGATCTACCTGGAGATCGACACCGGCCTCGGCCGGGTCGGGGTCCTGCCGGGGCAGGAGGCGGTCGAACTCGCGCGGGCGATCGCGCGCCTGCCGGGGGTCGAGATCGTCGCGGTGACGTCCCACGGCGGCCACGTCGGCGCGGCCGAGAGCGAAGAGGCGCTCGAGGCGGCGTCGCGGGCGCAGGCGCGCGTGCTGGTCGAGACGGCCGAGGCGCTCCGCGCCGCGGGGATCGGGGTCGTCGGCGTGAGCCCCGGCTCGACCCTCACGGCGCGCTTCGACCTCGACACGCCGGGCGTCACCGAGATCCGCCCCGGGACGTACGTCTTCAACGACGCCAACACCGTGCGCCGGTGGTCGGCGTCGCTCGAGACCTGCGCCGCGTTCGTCGTCGCCACGGTCGTGTCGAGGCCGGCCTCGGATCGCGCGGTCGTGGACGCGGGAAGCAAGACCTTCAGTTCGGATCGGCCGGTGGGGGGCGACGAGCACGGCTACGGCATCGTCAAGGGGCGGCCGGGACTGGTGCTCACGAGACTCACCGAGGAGCACGGGATGCTGCGGGTCACGGGGGCGGCCTCGGATCTGCGCATCGGCGATCGGCTGGCGATCGTCCCGAACCACATCTGCACCGCCGTGAACCTCGCCGACGTGCTCTACGGCGTGCGGGACGGTCGGGTGGTCTCGGAAATCGCGGTAGCCGGTCGCGGGAAGCGGACGTGAACCGCTGGTCACGGAGGAGGTGTCGTATGCGGAGGATCGCGATCGGAGCGCTCCTGCTCGCCCTGGGCCTGTCCGTCGTCGGCCCGCGCTGGGCGGACGCGCAGGAGGGGAAGCGGGGAGGGACGCTGCGCGTGGCGACCATCGGCGAGCCGCCGGGGCTCGACACGATGCTGCCCTACGGCATCCTGGCGCAGCACATCGGCAAGCACGTCTTCGAGAACCTCTTCACCTTCGACGCCAACTGGCGTCCGGTGCCGATGCTGGCCGAGAGCTACACGACGAGCGCCGACGGCAAGGTCTACACGATCAGGCTCCGCCGCGGCGTCCGGTTCCACGACGGGTCGGCCTTCGACGCGGCCGACGTGGTCGCCTCGCTCGAGCGCTGGGTGCAGGTCGAGAGCACGGCCAAGTCGCTCCTGGCGCCGAACCTCGAGTCGATCCGGGCGGTCGACCCGCAGACGGTCGAGGTGAAGCTCAAGGCCCCCTCGTGGGTCCTGATCTACATGCTCGCCGCCGACGCGGCGCCCGTGTACCCGTCGGAGCTGGTGCAGAAGTTCGGCAACCAGCCGATCAAGGAGTACGTCGGCACCGGGCCGTATCGCTTCGTGCAGTGGCTCCCCGACCGGCACATCGAGCTGGCCCGCTTCGACGGCTACGCCGCTCGCAACGAGTCGCCGAGCGGCTTCGCCGGCAAGCGGGTCGCCTACCACGACACGATCCGCTTCGTCCCGGTCCCGGACGTGTCGGTGCGCGTGGCGGGCGTGCAGTCGGGGCAGTACGACGTGGCGCTCGACGTCAACCCCGACATGTACCAGACCCTCAAGGACGACCAGCGGGTCCGCTCCCTCCTGATCCGCCCCTTCGGGTGGCCGTTCTTCGCGATGAACAAGGCGCAGGGGCTCTTCGCCGACGTGCGGCTCAGGCGGGCGTTCCTCGCCGCGCTCGACATGGACCAGCTCATGGCGGCGGGCTTCGGCGACCCGGCGCTCTACGCCGTGAACGGCAGCATCTATCCGAAGGAGATCGCCGACTGGTACACGACGGCCGGCACCGAGCCGTACAACCAGAAGGCGACGGCCCGCGCGAAGCAGCTCCTCGCGGAGGCCGGGTACGACGGCAAGCCGCTCCGGATCATCACGAGCCGGCAGTACGACTTCCTCTACAAGATCAGCCTCGTGGCGGCGCAACAGGCGCGCGCGGCCGGCTTCAACGTCGACCTCCAGGTGGTCGAGTGGGCGACGCTCGTCGAGCGGCGCCAGAAGCCGGATCAGTACGAGATCTTCGTGACGTTCAACTCCATGTCGCCGGCGCCGCCGCTCTACCAGCTCTGGCTCTTCGAGTTCTGGCCCGGCTGGTGGAAGAACGAGGAGAAGGACCGGCTCCTCGCGCGGTTCGGCGCCGCCACGGACCCTGCTATCCGTGCGGAGATCTGGAGGAACATCCAGGCGCTCATCTGGAGCGAGGTGCCGATCGTCAAGGTGGGCGACTTCTTCGGCTACGCCCTCGCGTCGCCGAAGCTCGAGGGCGTGCAGGAGACCTACACGATGCCCTTCTGGAACACCTGGACCAGGTAGGGCCGAGTGAGTGGCGTCGGGGGCCGGCCTCTGGCCGGCCCCCGCGCCCGACCCGAGGGCGGCATGTCCCGATACGTTCTCCGGCGACTCCTCTCCGCGGTGCCCGTCGTCGTGCTGGTCGCGGTCATCGTCTTCGTCGCGGTCCAGCTCGCCCCGGGCGATCCGGTGCTCGTGATGCTCGGCTCGGACGCGCGCCCCGAGGTGATCGAGTCGATGCGGCGCGACCTCGGGCTCGACCGGCCGATCCACGTCCAGTTCCTCGCCTGGGTGGGGCGCGCCCTCACCGGGGACCTCGGGCGCTCGCTCTTCCTCGACCGGCCGGTGACCACGGCCATCGCCGAGCGGCTCGAGCCGACGGTGCTCCTGACCTTCGGCGCGGTGGCGGTGGCGATCGCGATCGGCGTGCCGGCCGGCATCCTCTCCGCCGTCCGCAAGGGGGGCCTCGTCGACCAGGCCTTCATGCTCCTCGCCCTCTCGGGCGTCTCGGTTCCCGAGTTCTGGCTCGCCCTGAACCTCGTCGTCGTCTTCGGCGTCGACCTCCGCTGGTTCCCGGTCGCGGGCTACGTGCCGATCGCCGAAGGGGGCCTCCTCGCGGCGCTCCGGTGCCTCGTCATGCCGGCCTTCGCCGTCGGCTTCGTCCAGTCGGCCTTGATCGCCCGGATGACGCGGGGGGCGATGATCGAGGTGCTCTCGCAGGACTACGTCCGCACGGCGCGGGCCAAGGGGGTCAGCGCGTTCGGCGTCGTCGCGAAGCACGCGTTCCGCAACGTCCTGGTCTCGGTCGTCACGGTCGTCGGCCTCGTCTTCGCCCTGGCGCTCGGCGGCGCCATCGTGGTCGAGACGGTGTTCAACATCCCGGGGATCGGGCGCCTGCTCGTCGAGTCGGTGCTCAGGCGCGACTACACCCTGATCCAGGGGGTGGTCCTCTACATCGCCGTCGCCTACGTCCTCTTCAACCTGCTGGTCGACGTGCTCTACGTCTACATCGACCCGCGCGTGAGGTACGGATGACGGGCCGGGCCGCGGCCGTGATGGGCGCCCTCGGCAGGCGGCCGAGCAGCCTCGTGGGGAGCGTCGCGGTCCTCGTGATGCTCGTCGTCGCGCTCGCCGCCCCCTGGCTGCCGATCCCGGGGCCGAACGACCTCGACGTGGTGAACCGCCTCAAGGCGCCCGGCGCGGGCCACTGGTTCGGCACCGACGACCTCGGCCGCGACGTGCTCTCCCGCGTGGTGTACGGCGCCAGGGTGTCGCTCCTCGTCGGCTTCCTCGTGAGCGGGTTCGCGCTGGTGGCGGGCGGCCTCGTCGGGCTCGTGGGGGGCTACTACTCCCGCCTGGACAACGTGCTCATGCGGCTCATGGACGGGTTCATGGCGTTCCCGAACATCGTCCTCGCGATCCTGCTCATGGCGATGCTCGGCGCGAGCGTCACCGGCATCGTCGTGGCGCTCGGCATCACCTACGCCCCGCGGATGGCGCGCGTCGTGCGGAGCGCCGTGCTCGTCGTCCGGGAGGCGACCTACGTCGAGTCGGCGAGGGCCATCGGCTCGACCGACCGGAGCATCATCGCCCGCTACGTGACGCCGAACTGCATCTCGCCCATCGTCGTGCAGTGGACGTTCATCTTCGCCTACGCGATCCTCGGCGAGGCGAGCCTCTCCTTCCTCGGCATCGGTGTGCCGCCCGAGGTGCCGACCTGGGGGACGATCCTCAGCGAGGGGCGGGCGTACATCGGCCGGGCGCTCTGGATGACCCTCTTCCCCGGGCTCGCCATCTTCTGGACCGTGCTCGGGCTCAACCTCCTCGGAGACGGCGTGCGCGACTCGCTCGATCCCTACATGCGCAAGGCGGTTGGGCTGTGACGACCACCCTCGTACGCGGCGCGACCGTGGTCGACGGAACGGGGTCGCCGCCCCGGCGAGCCGACATCCTCGTCCGCGGCGACCGGATCGCCGACGTGGGGCTCTGGGAGCGGGTGGAGGCGGGGAGCGTCGTCGATGCCGACGGCCTCGTCGCCACGCCCGGCTTCATCGACACCCACTTCCATGGCGACCTCTCCCTCTTCGCCGACCCGATCCACGCCTGTACGCTCAGGCAGGGCGTGACGACGGTGATCCTCGGCCAGGACGGGCTCTCGTACGCGCCGCTCGGCCCGGCCAACCTCGACCTCTGGCGCCGGTACCTCGTCGGCCTCAACGGCAAGCCGGACGTCGAGGCGCGCTGGTCGTCGGTCGCCGAGTACCGGCGCGCGCTCGACCGCCGCGTGGCGGTGAACACCGCGTACGCCGTCCCGCACGCGGCGCTCAGGCTCGAGACGGTGGGGTTCCGGAACGTGCCGCTCGAGGGCGCCATGCTCGACCGCGCGCGGGCGCTCCTCGAGCGCGGCTTCGAGGAGGGCGCCGTCGCCTTCTCGACCGGCCTCAGCTACTTCCCGAACGCGTACGCCGACACGCGCGAACTCGTCGCGCTCTGCCGCGTGGCGGCCCATGCGGGGCGGCCCTACGTCACGCACGTCCGCACCGTCTTCGACGTCCCGCCGGCCGACTGGCTCCTCGCGGGCCTCGAGGAGGCGCTCGAGATCGGCCGGCAGAGCGGCGTCGCGGTCCACGTCTCCCACTTCGGCCCCAAGCCGTGGCGCTACGAGAGCCCCGACGCGCTCACCGCGCCGGTGGACCGGGCGAAGGCGGACGGCGTGGACGTCACGCTCGAGCTCTACCCGTACCCGGCGGGGAACACGTTCGCGCTCATCTACCTGCCGCCCTTCGCGCACGAGGGGGGGCCGGACGCGCTCCTCGCCCGGATCCGCTCGGGCGAGCGCCGCAAGGAGATGCTCGCCGGCATCGAGGCCAACACCATACGCCCGCACGGCGCGACGCTGGCCTACCTCCCGAGCGGCCGCAACCGGCGGTACCTCGGCCGGACGATCGACGAGGTGGCGCGCGACCGCGGCCTGTCGGTGGCCGAGGCGGTCCTCGCCCTGCTCGACGAGGAGGACCTCGCGGTCGGGTGCCGCGACGCCGTGCCGCCGATGGACGACGGGTGGCGGCGCTTCGACGCGGAGCTGATGCACCTCCTCGCGCGGGGCGACTACACGATCGGCAGCGACGCCATCCCGGCGGCCGAGTTCCCGCACCCGCGCACGTACGGCGCCTTCCCCCGCGTGCTGCGGGTGGGACGGGAGACGGGCGGGCTGCCGCTCGAGCGTCTGGTGCACCTCATGACCGGCCTGCCGGCCGCGCGGTTCGGCCTCACGGGGCGTGGCCGCATCGCGCCGGGGGCCTTCGCCGACCTCGTCCTCCTCGAGGCGGATCGCGTCGCCGATCGATCGACCTACGACGAGCCGACGGCCGCGCCGGTCGGCGTGCGGCACGTCATGGTGAACGGCGAGTGGGTCCTGCGCGACGGCGAGCCGACCGGACGCCGGCCGGGCCGGAGCGTGCCGTGAGGCCCGAGGCGATCCTCGCGGGGATCGACGCCCGTCGCGAGGAACTGCTCGATCTGCTCGACCGCCTCGTCCGGACGCCGAGCATCAACCCGGGCGGCGACGAGCGGGCGGTGGCCGACCTCCTCGGCGGCTACCTGCGGTCGGTCGGACTCGGCGACCAGCGGGTCCTCGCGAAGGCGCCCGAGCGGCCGAACCTCGTCGTCCGCCTCCGCGGGCGAAAGCCGGGCCCGGTCCTCATGCTCTCCGGCCACATGGACACCAAGCCGGTCGGCGAGGACGTGGCGCACCTCTGGCGGACCGATCCCTTCACCCCGGTCCTCGTGGACGGACGTCTCTACGGCCTCGGCACGGCCGACATGAAGGGGGCGGTGGCCGCCATGGCGGTGGCGGCCGCGGTCCTCGCCGAGGCGGACGCCCCTCTCGCCGGCGACCTCTTGCTCGTCTTCACGGCGGACGAGGAGGCCGGCGGCCGGCTCGGGGCGCGCTACCTGTCGGAGGAGACCGACCTTGCGGCCGACGTGGGGCTCGTCGGCGAGCCGTGCGGGGTCGCGCGCGACTGGGAGACGCTCTGCCTCGCCGCGCGCGCCACGCTCGGCTTCCGGACGCGCGTCCACGGGACGCAGGCCCACAGCAGCCTCTCGGACCGGCTGCCGGTCACGAACGCGGTGCAGAAGATGGCCCGGGTGCTCGACCGGATGGCGCGCGAGTTCCGGGTCGAGATGCCGCCGCACCCCTACTATCCCGCCGGGGTCACGCACAACATCGGCGTCACCGTCGACGGCGGCGTCTTCTACGGCGTCGTGCCGGGTCTGGCGGAGTTCCGATCCGATCTCAGGCTGCCGCCCGGGATCACGGTCGCCGAGGCGTGGCGGCAGGTGAACGCCTTCGTCGAGCGGCTGAGGCGCGAGGACCCGGGGCTCGGGATCGACCTCGTGCGAGACCTCCCCGCAGGAGCGGAGGACGACGTCCCGATCCCGGAGGTGCCGCCCGACGAGCCGCTCGTCCGATCGGTCCGGAAGGCCG